>JAAZHP010000266.1 GCA_012510625.1 Bacillota bacterium | reverse complement strand
TTCCGGGCGATTATGGTATAATCGAAGCAATCGTCAAGTATTATCTACCGGTGGCCTGCACTGCCCCGCCTAAAACATACAGGGCAAGCAAAGGTTTAGCCACCGGTCTGGCAGTAAAAGAAAGAAAGGCAGGATTTGATATGGAAATCTATGCCCTGGTCGGGCGCAGGGGCACCGGGAAAAGCCACCACGCCCAGCTTCTGGCCCACCAGTACCGGATTGATTATATTCTCGACGACGGCCTCTTGATCAAGGGCAACCAGATCCTGGCCGGGCGCTCGGCGAAGCGCGAAAACACCCGCTATGGAGCCATCAAGCGCGCCCTCCTGCATGACGGCGACCACGCCCGGCAGCTGAAGGAAAAGCTGGCCGAACTGAACCCCCCAAAACTGCTAATCCTGGCCACCTCCGAGCGGATGGCACAGGCCATTGCCGGGCAACTTGAGCTGCCCCACCCCCATTACTACATACATATTGAAGAGATCGCCAGCCCGGAAGCGATCGAAAAAGCCCGCCAGATGAGACAGGAAGAGAATCGCCACGTAATCCCGCTGCCTACTTTCGCCATAAAAAAAGAGTTCCCCGGATACATCATCGACCCGCTGCGCTCTTTTTTCAGCTTGCCCTCGGGGGATCTCCGGGATGTGGCGGTGGAACGATCCATAGTCCGGCCGGTGTACAGCACCCTGGGTAACTTCTATATTGCCGAGCATGTCGTCAGCGACCTGGTCAGCTATATCGTCAGCCAGGTTCCCGGCATCCACAGAGCAGGCCGCATCGAAGTCAAAACCCAGACCGGTAAAATGATCTTACATGTCGATCTGGTCTTCTCTCTAAAGCAGCTGCCTTCCAACAGAAACATTCATCAAATTTTAAAAGAAGTGCAGCTCCAGCTGAAAGAAAAACTCGAATACCTGACCGGTTTCTACCTGGACCGGATTAATGTAACCGCCAAAAAGATCCTTTTCTAAATTTAACCGGGTGACATTACATGTCGTCTTTTACGCGATAAGGATGGGTATAGATATTCATCCGCCGCCCGCGGACAAAGCCAACCAGAGTAATGTTCAGCGATTCGGCCAGCTCGATGCTCAGCGTAGTCGGCGCCGCCCGCGAAATCAACACCGGCAGGCGCAACTTGGCCGCCTTGAGCAGAATCTCAGAGCTCAGACGGCCGCTGCAGACCAGCGCCTTGTCTTCCATGGTGATTCTTTGCTGCAGGCATTCCCCGATGATCTTGTCCACGGCGTTGTGCCGCCCGATATCCTCACAAAAGAGCAGGATCTTCCCGCTGCCGGCCAGGGCCGCACTGTGCACGCCTCCGGTAGCCTTAAAAAGTAAAGACCTCTCTTGTAGTTCTCCCATCAGAGAATGGATTTCGCCGGCAGTAAGCGAAACGGTATCGCCGCGCACCGGGCTGCTGCGCAGGGCATCAAGGGCGCTGAAAAAAACAGTTCCCTTGCCGCATCCTGAGGTAATTGTCCGCCGGCCGTAGAGCTTCTCCAGCAGGCCGCTTTTATTTTTCAGCTCCACCTCCACCGCTCCCCTATCATCGCGCAGGCGCAGCCCGGTTACATCATCAAGCGAACTGAGCAAGCCCTCGGAGCGTAAAAAGCCGAGGGCCAGGCTCTCTATCTTTTCAGGTGTGCAGAGCAGCGTGACCAGCTCTTTGCCGTTGAGGTAGATCGTCAGCGGCGCCTCCACGACCACATCGTCGCCGGAGAGGCGCCTTTCGCCATCACGGATTACAGTAATCTCTTTCCTGGCAGTCAACTCAGCCACTGCATTGTCTCCTTCCGGGGTGGCAGACAAGAGTCCATGCCACCCGAGGTGACAGGAGAATCGCTCTTCTGCCACCTGAATAGATTTCACAGAGTATAATATTCCCTGATGCCATGCAGAATCCTTTTTTTTGCAGGAAACGAGTACCTCTTGAAGAATCTAGAGGAGATGAGTTGAAAGGAGGTTTCCTAGAGCGTGGAACTCATTCTTAAGGTTAAAGATCTGGCTAAAAGTTTCGGCGCCAAGAAAGCCGTTGACAGGATCAGCTTTGGGGTGCCTCGGGGAGAGATCATGGGGCTGCTCGGACCCAACGGAGCCGGAAAGACCACGGCCATCCGCATGATCATGGGCATCCTGCCCCCCGATGCCGGAGAGATCGGCTTTAATTTTAACGGGCATTTCCAGCCGCTCGACAAAAGCAAAATCGGCTACCTGCCCGAGGAGCGCGGCCTTTACGAAGATGTCAAGGTTGCCGACAACCTGGTTTACCTGGCCGGGTTAAAGGGCAAGCCCGCGGGGGAGGCGCGCCGGGAGGCTCAGCAATGGCTGGAGCGCCTGGATCTGGTAAGCTACGCCGATCAGAAGCTGGAGAAGCTCTCCAAGGGGATGCAGCAAAAGGTGCAGTTCGTGGCCTCCATCCTGCACCGGCCGCCGCTGGTCCTTTTCGATGAGCCCTTTTCGGGGCTCGACCCGGTGAACCAGGATTTCTTCAAGGAGATCATCCGCGAGCTGCGGGCGGGCGGGACCACCATATTGCTCTCGGCTCACCAGATGAACTTGGTCGAGGAGCTCTGCGATTCCATCTTTTTAATCAACCACGGGCGGGAGGTCCTCTCCGGGAAACTGCAAGAGATCAAAGAGAGCTACAAGGAAAATATTGTCGAACTGCGCTACGATCCCGCGGAAGACGGCTCTTTTCTGAAGATGATCCCGGGGCTGCGGATACTGCAGGAGCAGCCGGGGCTGGCGGTGATGCGCTACCACGGCAGCGCCGGTATCAACGCCCTGCTGCAGGAGCTGGGATCAAGGCTGACCATAAGCGCCATCACCGTGGAGAAGCCCCCGCTGCACGAGATCTTTGTTGAAACCGTCCGCGAAAGGGGTGAAGAAGTTGAAGTGGCTTAATGTAGGCAAGGTCTTTCGCTGGGAATTCCTGAAAAACTTAAAAAGCCCGGTCTTTTTGGTAACAACCCTGATGATCCCCCTGATCATGCTCCTGTCCGTCGGGATCAGCTACTTTGCCACCTCCAGCGCGGCCAGGGAGGAGCAGCAGGTTGCCGTGATCGATGAAACGGGAGATTTCTTCCCCTACCTGGAATCTTATCTTGCCGGCTCTATGGTAAAAATAACCCTGCATGATTCCGCAGAGCGGGAGAAGCTGGCCGGGCAGGTCGAAGAGAGAAAGCTGGACGGCTACCTGCTTTTTACTGCGGAGAATGTGCAGAGCGGGATCATCGACTACTACGACCGCGATGCCAAGGGGATGAACACAATCGCCATCGAAGGAGCGATAGAAGCGGCGCTGACCCGCTACCGGATGGAGAAGATGGGACTGACCGAGGAAGAAATCAGCCTGGCCACAGCGCCGGTGATCCTGCGGGTGCGCAGCGTAAGCGGCGAAGAAGCCTCCATCGCCTCTACGATCGCGCCTATTTTCTTTAGCATGATCCTGGTTATCGCCGTGATGATCTCGGGGCAGGTGCTCATGTATGGAGTGCTCAAGGAGAAGCGCAACCGCATCGTCGAGATATTGCTCTCGTCAGTGACGGCTACCGATCTGCTGCTCGGAAAGATTTTCGCTTTTGGCCTCCTCGGCCTGCTGCAGATCGGGATCTGGCTGGCGGTGGGGCTGACCGCGGCCGGCCGCTTTATTGACCTGGCCGAACTGGGAATGACCCTGGAGGTCCTCTTGCCCTCGGCGCTCTTCTTCGTCGGCGGCTATATTATGTTCGCGGCCATCTTTGCGGCCATGGGCGCGACAATGAAGGATGCCGAGGGAGGCAGCCAGACGCAGGGCCTGGTTGTGCTTATCCCCATGATCCCCATGTTCGCCTCCGGTGCGATCATGATGGCTCCCAACGCGGCCTGGGTGCGCATTTTAAGCTATATTCCTATCTTCACCCCGATGACCATGCTGATGCGGATCCCGGCCACAACCCTGCCGTGGTGGGAGATGGCGTCGGCCTTTGCCGTCCTGCTGCTGGGCATAGCCTTCTTTGTCTACCTCGGAGCGCGCATCTTCAGCCGGGGGCTGCTGCAGTTTGACCGGACGGTATCGTTCAAAGAGATGGGGAAAATGCTGCGCCGGAATTATTAATCCATGGGCTGTCCCACAAGGAGCATCATCCGGCGTGGTTTCGGGGCCAGGGTGCCGGTAAGGAGCCACAGGGCGGCATCCATCAAGGTTGTAGGGGGCTGACCTAAAAGTTGTATAAGATTTTTTGACTT
>JAAZHP010000034.1 GCA_012510625.1 Bacillota bacterium | reverse complement strand
GCCGGGGGAAGATCAACCTGCATCATTCCTTTTCCGCCTCGCTTGCATAAAGCAAAGGAGAGCTGCCAGTGCGGAAAGGCCGGCCCCCAAATGGTAGGCGTATTTAATACCGTCCAGGAAAGCCGCGGCTTCGAGCCCGTGAAGATACTCTTTTTCCATAATCGCCGCCGGCACCAGGCTGTATAAAATTAAACCCGCTGAGGCAATTCCCAGTGACATCCCCGTATTGCGAGCCGTGCTCAGGATGCCGGAGGCGATTCCCAGGTGCGGCCGGGGAGCGCTGCCCATGACTGCACTGTTGTTGGGGGATTGGAAAATCCCCGTTCCCAAACCGAAGATGGCCAGACGCCACCCTACGGTTAAAGCGGAGGCGTCCACGGGCAAGAAGGCCATCGCCGCCAGGCCGGCGGTACAGAGAGTTGCTCCGGATATGGCGAGCTCCCTGGTGCCCAGGCGATCGGATAAAGCGCCGCTGAAGGGGGCAACTGCCATCACTGCCAGGGGAGAACAGGTCATGAGCAGGCCTATTTTATCCGGCGAGTAATGGATTACCCGCTGGAGGAAAAAAGGCGTGAGGAAGACCAGGATGTATTGCGAGGCAAAATTAAGCAGGGAGGCGGCGGTGCCCAGGGTGAAAGTGCGGTTTTTGAAGAGCGCCAGGTTCACCATGGGGTGCGGGAAACGGCTCTCAATGTAGAAGAAGCAGATTCCCGCAATGACCGCTGCGGTTAGGGCTATGGCGGTGGCCGTCCCTATTCCTATTCTCTGCACCCGGTTGATAAAGAATAGGAAAGAAAAAAGCGAAATGAAAGCAGATACAGCCCCGGCAATATCAACACGGCCGGGTTTCCCTTTCAAATCAGGGATGACTTTTGCCGCCCAGAATAAAGCGGCAGCCCCGATGGGAATATTGATGAGAAAGACAAGTCGCCAGGACCACAGCGAGGTCAGCAAGCCGCCCAGGGTGGGACCGAGGGCCAATCCAGCCGAGATGCTGATGGCATTAATGCCCAGGGCCCGGCCCCGCTCATGAGGCTGGAAGACGGCGGTGAGGATGGCGAAGGGCACTGACATCATCATGCCGGCGCCCAAGCCCTGGATGGCACGGAAGGCTATCAGCCAGTATATGTTTGGCGCCAGGCCGCAGAGAGCGGAAGTAACCACGAAGCATCCCAGCCCGGCGAGATAGACCCGCTTGTATCCCAGGATGTCTCCCAGGCGGCCGAAGAAGAGGAGCAGGCTGCTGATGGTGAGCAGATAGATCAGCGGTACCCACTGCGCGGTGGCGATGGGGGCGCCAAAAAAAGAGGCGATGGTCGGCAGAATCACATTGACGATGCTGGCGTCGATGGGTCCCATGATCCCGCCCAGCATGACCGCGGCCAGCACCCGGTAGCGCTGTGCGGCTGTTGAAGCTGTTTCTTCCAATCGTGCAGGCAAGTTGTTTACCCTCCTTCTGCCACCGGAAACGAAATTATATACCGCTTGCCGGCTTCAACTGCCCCGGGAGCGATAAATGATCATTGAACTGCAGTATCTATTTCCACTATAATTTTTCTGGTCCTGCCTGGGAGAATAAATTACAACTCAGGACATAAATGACAAATTACCGGGGAATAGTATTGTGGTGGTGATTATATGTATTTTGCCAACCTGGCTGGTCCCATTGCCCTGGTCGTGATGACAGCGATAATGTTCTTGCTGGTTCCCTGGGAAAGAATTCAGAGATACCTCCCCGCAGCATCCGTTTTCGGAGTGGGGTTGGGAACCGCCACCTATTATATTCTGCAAAACATTGTGCGGGCCTGGCATTTCCAGAATGCCGACCTGTTTAGCCTTGCCGGAATCCCGCTGTTCATGATCCTGGCCTGGATTCCCTATACCATTATTTATTTTCATCTGCTGGCCCAATACCGTACTCTGATTCACGTTGCTTTATTAATTCTGTTCAGCGCGGCGGTGCCGTCATTTTTTCACTTCTTGCTGGGGATAAACGGTATGGTTATATTCAATAAATGGGCCTGGTGGGATAACTTCTTCTATGCCCTCGCCGTTTACAACACCCTGGCTATTTTTATTTTTCACCGCTTCAAGCTGGCCACAGAGGTGTAGGGGCGGGCTTCCACGCCCGCCCGCAGAAGCTCCTGCTGCTGCCCGGAGGCAGCCCGGTTTGGAGATCCTTCGCGCGCTATTCCATCAAAAACCTTCCCGCTGCTGCGACAAGAGCGGGAAATTCATCTTTGCAGTGCAGCAGAAAGGGAAAGACATTAACCGGGATCTGCCAGGCCGAGGTGATGGCCTTTACTGTGGCGGCTTGCCTGGCTGGAATTTTTTCGGCGGCGGCGTAGCTGTCGTCAGCCTGCTCGTTGTGGCCGAAATCGTCCACGATGGCCACTGAGTAAAAATTTGCCGGCTCCAGGCATTGCCGCAATGCTTTCCAAAAGTTCGGGTTTTCCTTGTGGTATCCCAGGTCGGCCGAATTGGCTACCAGGATCTGCCCCGGCTGGGCCTGCCGCGCCGGGGCGGCATCCAGGCCCAGGGCGGCAAGCTGCTGAATAATGTGGACGGTGGCTTCGGCATAGTGGTCGGTGGCGACAGCGATTACTTTCTGCCCGGCCAGCCGGCGGAGGAAGGGGACCCACTCCGGCTCGATGGTGGAGCTGCGCAGGTAGGAGGCGGTGAATCGGCCGGCGGCGGCCCAGACTGCTTCCGGTGATGGATTCTCTCCCCGGGCAGCCGCGAGGCGGCGAACGCCTTCACAAAGCAGCCGCCTGTAGCCGATGGAGCCGGTGCTGCCCTCCTCCCAAGCGGGGTTGATCAGCTCGCTCCAGAAGCTTTTAGGGGAGAGGCCCAGGGCGGCCAGCCCCGATTCCTGGAGGGCCCGCTCCAGCTTGCGGGGCCGGCCAAAATGCACCGCTCCCAGGCTCAGCGTGCCTGAAAAATCGAGCACCGCCAGCCCGGCCCCCTTTTTACGCTTCAAGACCAATACTCCCAAAAGTGGTGGACCGGCCCGTGCCCGCGGCCGAGCCGGTATTCTGATCCTCTCCGCAGGGCGCCGGTGAGATACTCCTTGGCCCGGCCTACGGCATCAGCCAGGCCGAGCCCGCGGGCCAGGCCGGCGGCGATAGCAGAGGAGAGGGTGCAGCCGGTGCCGTGCGTATTCTTTGTCTCCACTCGCGAGGCATCAAAAAGGGTGGTTTTATCCTCCTGCCGCACGTAGAGAAGATCGGGGCAGCGTTCACCCTCCAGGTGGCCGCCTTTGAGCAGGACCGCCGCCGGTCCCATCCGGGCCAGGTCGCGGGCTGCTCTCTCCATCGCCTCCGGTCCTTCGATGGGCCTACCGAGAAGGACCGCCGCCTCCGGCAGGTTGGGGGTGATAACAGTGACGAGGGGCAGCAGTTCCTCCTTCAGTGCTTCAACCGCCTCATCCTGGAGCAGGCGATCCCCGCTCTTGGCTACCATTACCGGATCGAGCACAATGTTGGGCGCCTGGTGGCGTCGCAGCTTAACGGCAACGGTCCGGATTACTTCGGGATTATGGAGCATGCCGATTTTTACCGCATCGGCCCCGATATCTTCCAGCACATCATCGAGCTGCCGGGCGACAAATGCCGGCGGAACGGGGTGGATGGCGCTTACGCCAACGGTGTTCTGGGCTGTCAGGGCTGTAATTACCGACATACCGTAGCAGCCCAGTGCGGCAAAGGTCTTCAGATCTGCCTGGATTCCTGCTCCGCCGCCGCTGTCGGAGCCGGCGACGGTCAAAGCGAGGTGGTAGCTTTTCAACGTATTTCTCCTTTCGCGCGCGCCGCAAGGGAGGCGCGGATGATGTTTTTTAATTCAGCGGCGGCCGCCTCCGGATCGGGGGCTGCGCAAATGGCCGAGACTACGGCGATGCTGTCGGCGCCTGCGGTGACAGCATCAGCGGCATTCCTCGAATTCAGTCCGCCTATGGCCACCAGCCGGTGCCGGGAGAGCCGGCGCACGCGGGCCAGGCCTTCCAGCCCCCAGCTCCCGCGGGTATCGGTCTTCGTTGGGGTGAGGAAAACAGGGCTCACCGCCAGGTAATTAACGTCAAAAGCCTCGGCTTCCAGAACCTGCGCCTCTGTCTCCACCGAAAGACCGATGATTGCCTGCGGTCCCAGCAGGCGCCTTGCAAGGGGGTAGGGCATATCTTCCTGCCCGATATGCACCCCGGCTGCGCCCACGGCCAGGGCCACATCCACGCGGTCGTTAATGAGGAGGGGAACACCCAGGGGATCAAGCAGGCTCTTCATACGCGCAGCCGCCTCCACGAAATAGCGGGTGGAGGCCTCCTTCTCACGCAGCTGCACTATGGAGACGCCGCCACGCACCGCGCGGGCGACCAGCTCTTCCAGGGGCCGGCTCCCGCTTAGGGCACGGTCGGTGACCAGGTAAAGTTCTCCCAGGCTCATGATTCTACACGCAGCTTTCTCTCAATTTGCTCCAGGGACAGGTTATAGAGTGCGTCAATAAAATGCAGCTGCAGGCTGCCCGGGCCGCTTGCCTGCTCCGCCGCAATCTCCCCGGCGATGCCCATTACGGCCATGGCATGGGCTGCGGCCAGGTGCGGGGAGCGGTTGACCGCGGCAAAGGCGCCGCAAAGCGCGCTTGCGGTGCAGCCCAGCCCGGTGACGCGCGGCATCATGGGGTGACCGTTTAGCACCTTTATTGTATGTTCACCGGTGATGATATAATCGGTGGCGCCGCTTACGCAGACGGTGCAGCGGTGGGCGCGGGCCAGTTCGCGCGCCGCCCGGATCGAATCCTCAGCTGCGGAAGTGCTGTCCACGCCCTTGGTCGTGGCTCCGCTCTCAACGAGAGCTCGGATCTCCGAGGCGTTGCCCCGGATGATATAGGCGCCCCCCCCGGACAGCAGCTCACGCGCCGTGCGGCTGCGGTAGGGTGTAGCCCCCGCTCCTACCGGGTCAAGGATAACGGGCACACCCTGTTCTTTCGCCTGCGCCGCCGCTTTACCCATCGCCCGAACCCAGGCCGGGCTGAGGGTGCCGATGTTGATCACCAGCGAGCGGGCAATTTTCACCATATCTGCAGCTTCCTCTTCGGAGTGAGCCATTACCGGGGAGGCGCCCAGGGCCAGAAGCGCATTGGCCGTCGAATTCATCACCACGTAGTTGGTGATATTATGAATCAGGGGGGCCTCCTCCCTTATTTTAACCACGTCCGCCCAGATTGCTCCGGCTTCAACTTTCATTTTTATTAACCTCCTCAAGCCCTTGTTGCATGAAAAATCCACCCGGCGGGTGGATTCAAAGATGCCTCTTCCCTTCCTGCGCCGGTATTATCCAGGATCAGGTTCACCGGTTACCCCCACAGCCGTAGGCAAGGGGAGATCTCAGCCTGGTTTCTCCAAGCTCCCGGGGAAGAACTATGCGGATGTTATTTTATTTTCATTTTATCACAATTTGCCGGCCTGGCAAGGGTTAAGGGTTGTCACGCCGGCCCATAGCCTTTGAAAAGAAAAAGGAAAATTTTAACGGGTCCGCTTTCCCGGCGGGCCGATTTTCTGGGGGCGGACCCCGCCTGGCCTGACATCTTAGTCTAGCATGCAGCTGTTGGCTATGACCGGGTAATCTTTTTCCGGATAGGCCACGTAATCGGTATGCTTGAAATTATGGTTCGGGCCGTAGTCCGTGGTTAGGATTTGGGCTCCGCTGGCCATCCCGTTCCTGAAGCGGGCTTCATCTATATTCAAGTTGCTGTCCAGCCTGGTCCGGACTATGTAGTTGTCACTGATAAGCCTCCTAATTAAATCCACCTGGGGATCGTTGTGGACTATGAAAGAGGCATAGCTATTGTCTATGTCTGTATTCGATGCCGCCGGGAACATGGCCAGTGTGGCAAAGCCGGGGTCCAGCGATATATACATGTCCGTGTATTTGCCCGGGTGCAGGATGAAGATGACTTTGCCCAGCAGCTCATTTAGCGGCGGCCACCCGTTTTCGCGGACTGCCTGGTTCAGTGAGTAGCCGGGGATGGCTATGTCTCCGGGAGCAAAGAGCTTGTCTCCAAATGTTTCTTTGATTAAGCCATCGAGCCGGGACAGCTCCAATTGGGTAAAATCGCTGAGCGCGGGATCAAGGAACATGAAATCGTCTTTTAGCTCAAGCAGGATCATAATGGGAATATGATCTGGGTTGTGACTGGACCACAGCCGTATTTCATCCAGGGCCAGGTTAAATTTGGGCGCGGTGCTGCTGTTGTCTACCAGCGGCACGTGTATAACTTCAAAATCTCCTTTGCGAAAGCGCAGATCGAGCTCAAAACTTCTCACGCCATGGTTTAGCTGCTCGGTCAAGCTGTTGTTATGGTATTTCAGGGCATTGGCTTCATCAAAACTATGGAAGAGGCCAATTAATAACTTGCCTATGGGGGAGCCAAGCTTCTTGTAGCTGTTATGGGTGGCCAGGATTTGGATTTCGTTTAGCCTGAGAGAGCTATCCTTTAAGTCGAAATTGACAAATTTCTGCTCATCTACGGGGGTATAATCTTCATCGTAGATTAGATGCAACGCAGCCATATGTTCCATCTGCTTGTTGATATCGGCAGCCCGGATAAGATTGAAATAGATTACCAGCCCCGCTAAGATGAGCAGAAGAGAGCCTACAACCAGGGCTATGGCCAGGGCAATCTTTTTAGCAATACGGCGCATTTCCTTCTCCTGATTTCTGTCTTATCTAAATTATACCATATTTAGCCGGATCGTTCATGCTTTAAAGGCTTGTTCCCTGTCGTTGTGGGCAAACAATGCCTCCTGGAACGAAGTCTCTGTTTTTGAAGAATTAGTGGAAATTAGAAGCTGTTCGGTTAAAAAGGGCAATGGTGCGCTAAGGAAGGCCCATGGGCGCCCGTTTCTTTGTTAAAGAAGGAATTATCTACTTGTTCAAGAAGATATCATGTAATGGAATTTATACCTATTATCTTAGAAAGGGGTTGGGTTATGTCTGAAGTAAGGGTGCTGATCTGGGGCCTCGGCGCCATGGGCAGCGGGATGGCCCGGATGCTGCTGTCTATGGAAAATGTGCGCGTCGTCGCGGCCATCGCCCGGCGTTCTGAAAAGGCGGGGCGGGACCTGGGTGAGATTGCCGGCCTTTCCCCGGTGGGAGTTAAAGTAACCACAGATCCTGAAGAGGCATTTCACAGCAAGCCTGACCTGGCGCTCATCGCCACACACTCCTCGGTTAAAGAGGTGGCGCCGCAGATTAAACATGCCCTGAAGGAACATGCAGATGTAATCACCATTGCCGAAGAGATGGCTTACCCCTGGGCGGCTTCGGAAGAGCTGTCCAATGAGATCGACCGCCTTGCCCGCAAGCAGGGCAACACCGTTCTGGGAACGGGGATTAATCCCGGTTTTATTCTTGACACCCTGATTATCGCCCTTACAGGCATCTGCCGGGAGGTACGCCATATTCACGGCAAGAGGGTGAATAACCTTGCTCCTTTTGGTCCCACGGTTATGCGGACACAGGGCGTTGGAGTCACCCCGGAAGAGTTTGCCGCAGGGCTGGAATCGGGAGAAATTGTGGGCCATATCGGGTTTAGACAGTCGGTAATGTTGATCAGCAAAGCTCTCGGCTGGGAAATTGACGACATTGTTGAAGAGAGGGAGCCAATCGTATCGAGAGTGGAGCGGAAAACAAAATATGTGACCGTGGCGCCGGGGAATGTAGCCGGATGCCGTCACACCGCCAGGGCTTATAGAGGCGGCAAAGAGCTTATTTTTCTGGAACATCCCCAGCAGGTTTGCCCGGAAGATGAGGATATCAACACGGGAGACTATATTGCCATCGACGGAGACCCGCCGGTCAAGATGGCCATTGAACCGGAGATTCCCGGAGGCATTGGCACCATAGCCATCGCCGTAAATATGATTCCCCTGGTCATAAATGGCCCACGCGGCCTGGTGACAATGGCGGATCTGCCTGTGCCGCGCGGACTGCCCGGATTAATCAAAAATCAATAGATAGAGTGAATCGTTCATCCTGCCCACAGTAAGAGCCATAATAGAGCCTGTGAGGTGATCTTCAATGACAGATAAATGCCGGCAGGGTGACTGGGTAGAGATTCATTATATTGTCCTGGACCCCGCATCACGCTCCGGGGATCTTCCCCCCGAAACCCGCAAAGTTCCCCTGGAATGCCGGATCAACGGATGGGCGCTCAGCCCAAAGAAGATCGGCGAAGAAATAGAAATCAGGACGCCGGCAAATCGTACGGTCAAAGGCACGCTTGCCCGGATCAATCCCGGTTACGAACACTCCTTTGGGCCTGCGGTGCGGGAACTGTCTTCCATCGGCTCCGAGCTGCGAGTCATGTTAAAGGAGGGGGAGCGGTGATGTCGCGCGATCTTTCGTATAAAGCGGTTATGGAGCGCCGCGGGGAGATCATGAAAAGGGCCCTGGGGATTGAATACGATGAATTTATCCTGACAAAAGTGGCTTTCGATTACGAGGGGATGATGCGGAAAGCCGGATATTCTTTAGAAGAAGTGAGAGAAATCCAGCGTGAAACCGGCGTGGGCAATACTCCTCTTCTGGAGTTGAAAAATATTACCCGGCTGGTTCGGCAGATCTCTCCGAAGGGATACGGCGCGAGAATAGTGATCAAGGATGAGGCGGCTAACCCCTCCGGGAGCTTCAAGGACAGGCGGGCCAGCGTCTCGGTCTATCACGCCGCAAAGCTCGGCTATCAGGGGGTGATTGCCGCTACCAGCGGAAACTACGGTGCCGCGGTGGCTTCCCAGGCGGCGATGCGGAACCTGCGCTGTATTGTCGTCCAGGAGGTATTTGACTCGCGGCAAATGGGGCAGCCTGAAATAATCGAGAAATCTCGAAAGTGCGAAGCCTACGGCGCCGAAGTGGTCCGATTGAGCGTAGGCCCTGAATTGTTTTATTTGGCCCTGGTCTTGCTTGAAGAAACAGGGTTTTTTAATGCCTCTCTATACAGCCCCTTTGGCATTTCCGGGGTGGAGACCCTGGGCTACGAGCTGGTGCAGCAGATCCGGGAGAGATACGGCAAAGACCCGGCTTATATCGTGGTCACCCATGCCGGAGGGGGCAATGTCACCGGAACCGCGCGGGGTGTCCTTCAGGCGGGAGCCAGGGATTCCCGGATCATCGGAGCCAGCGTCGACCTTTCCGGTCTCCACATGGCCTCCGACATTGACTTCAACAGGAAGTCATTTACCACCGGGCACACCGGCTTTGGAGTTCCCTTTGCCACCTGGCCCGACCGGGCCGATGTGCCGAAAAATGCGGCCCGGCCGATGCGCTACCTGGACCGCTACGTTACTGTAACCCAGGGCGAGGTATTCTATGTGACCGAGGCGCTGGCTCAACTGGAGGGCCTGGAAAGAGGGCCCGCCGGGAATACCTCTCTCGCTGCAGCCATCCCCCTGGCGCGGGAGCTTCCCGAGGATGAGATTGTTGTAGTCCAGGAAACGGAGTATACCGGGGCGGGGAAGCATCCCCAGGCGCAGCTTAATTTTGCCAGGGCCAACGGGATAGTGGTAAAGCGTGGCGATCCGCGGGAGAATGTCCCCGGGAAAACGATTGTCATACCGGAGCATTTTTCTCAGCTCAGTGTTGTAGAAATGGATCTTGATAGGATGCGCCGCTCTTACATCCGGAACTGCATCGAGAGAAGCGGAGCCACCGAGGTTAACGAACAGGAGCTGAAATTCCTGGCCGAGGAGACCAGGGAGACGGAAGCATACGTGGCCGGGATAATAAGGGAAATAGGAGGAGTCAAGATCAATGCGACATGATTCTCTAGCCTGCGGGAGGGCATCCGATTTTGAAACCAGGCGCAAAAGGCTGGCCGGGTTATCGGACGAGGAGCTCAAGGAGAGGTTCTGGGAACTTGCCCGGGAGATTGTCGAGCCTCTTGTCGAACTGGCATATACACATACGTCACCTTCCATCGAACGTTCAGTGCTCTTGAGGATGGGTTTCTCCAGTTTGGAAGCCCAGGCCATCGTCTCATCTGCCGAAAAAAGAGGCCTTCTCGGCAAAGGAATCGGCCGGGTCCTTCTTGATTATGCCGCCCGACAGAAGAAAGATTACCTGCAGGCCGGCCGGGAACTTGCCGCCGGAAAGGGCTGGGATGAAATTGCCGGCATGTATGGAGGTGAAAGCCAGTGAGCGGCTGC
Source organism: Bacillota bacterium (assembly GCA_012510625.1). Taxonomy (GTDB): domain Bacteria; phylum Bacillota; class Dethiobacteria; order DTU022; family DTU022; genus JAAZIN01. The sequence goes on along the minus strand of JAAZHP010000034.1, from coordinate 15,914 downwards.
CGGAAGTGCTGTCGTAGCGATGGTAATGCAGAGCGGGGAAATCAGTACCGCATGGACCCCGGGCAGAAGATAGATATAAGGGAAATCCTGAGAGACCTGGCCAATTACCGGCCGCGCCGGAAAGGCTGGACCTGGCGGAATCGCCGGCCGGGACAGAAGATCGGCCCCTTTACTTACAGCGAGACGGCGGAGCCGCTGGAACAGGCCGTGCCTTTGCCTGCGGCAAAGTATTTCGGCGGGATTGATCCGCAGCCCGACTATGTCATCACTACCGAAATTGCTTCGGGAAGGTTTGAAGACGATATCAGGCGCATGCGCATGGCCGCCTGGCACGGCGCCGATCACATGATGGTGATCCGCACTACCGGGCAGAGCCATATCGACGGGCTGCTCGAAGGGACCCCCGAGGGTATCGGCGGAATCCCCATCACCCGGAAGCAGCTCCGGGCCACGCGCAAAGCGCTGGACCTGATTGAAGATGAGGTGGGGCGGCCCATTAATTTTCACTCCTATGTCTCCGGCGTAGCCGGACCCGAGATAGCGGTTCTTTTTGCCGAAGAAGGGGTCAACGGCGCGCACCAGGATCCCCAGTATAACGTGCTCTACCGGAATGTGAACATGCAGCGCTCCTTTGTCGACGCCGCCGTGGCCAAGAAAATCATGGCTTCCTGCGGCATGCTGCAAATAGACGGCGCCCACAATGCCAATGCCACAGCCAGGGAGGCCTGGAAGGTGATGCCCGAGCTGCTGGTGCAGCACGCCATCAACTGCGCCTTCTCGGAGATGGCCGGGATGAAGAAAGAGAACATCGCCCTCTCTTCGGTGCCGCCAACGGCGCCGCCGGCGCCGGCGCTGGCCTACGATCTCCCTTATGCCGTCTGCCTGCGCTGGCTCTTTTCAGATTTCAAGATCCGGGCCCAGCAGAACACCCGCTATATTGAATCCGATACCCGGGAGGCTACGGTAACGCATGTTCTAAACCTGCTGGTATCAAGGCTTACCTCGGCGGACGTGCAAAGCACCATCACCCCCGACGAGGGGCGCAATGTGCCCTGGCATTATAACAATATAGCCGCCGTGGAGACGGCCAAGCAGACCCTCCTGGGGCTCGACGGCTTGCGGGAAATGGTGGAGCTGAAAAAGGAGGGCCCGCTGCCCGCGAAAGTAAGGGAGCTTGCCGAAAGAGCCGTGCTGTTCCTGGAAGAGATCAAGGAGAAGGGCTACTTTAACGCGGTGGCCGAAGGTTTCTTTGTCGATTCCGGCGAGTATCCTGAAAGAAAAGGCAACGGCATTGCCCGCGACCCCAACGGGGGTGTTGCCGCAGGCAGCATCGTCAAGCGGGAGCCCGGCTACTATGCCCCGGTCTGCCACCATTTCGGGCTCAACGAGCTGCCCGGGAAGGCGGAGCGGCCCTGCGATCTTATCGGCGGCTGTACTTTCTGCCGGCCTGAAAAGATAGTCTACATCGATGAGCTTGACCCCGAAGACAATGTGAACCGGAGGCTGGCGGAGGTGGAAGAGCGCTGCAGCGCCAATGAAATAAAACCGGAGGTGGAGTGGGCCGGCGACGGCTATATTACCTGCACCCTCTTTATTCCCGAAAAAGAGGATGTGGCCGAGTTTGCCGCCCTGGAAATTGCCGCAAAGATGGGGCTGCAGGAAGCCGAGGTCATTCACAAGCGGGTAATCCATCCAGCGGAGGGGACCCTGGTGGAGCTCAAGGGGATCGTTCCCTTCTCCATTGATCGGACCGCCCTCCGCATTCCCGAAAAACCGCAGATCCTTACGGAGGAGGAGATCAGGGAGGAAGTTGCGAAGCGCCCCTTAAAAGTGGTCTGCGGTACTGTCGGTGAGGATGAACACTCCGTGGGCATGCGCGAGATCATCGATATCAAGCACGGCGGGATCGAGGGGTTTGGGATCAAGGCTGTCTACCTGGGCACTTCGGTTCCTGTGGAGAAAATGCTCGATGCAGCCATTGAAGAGGATGCTCACGCCATCCTGATCTCCACAATTATCAGCCATGCCGATATCCACAAAAAAAACATGGAGAAGCTGGCCCGTCTGGCCGTGGAAAAGGGCGTCCGGGAAAGGTTCATTCTCGTAGCCGGCGGGACCCAGGTGACCAACCAGCTGGCCCTTGAAGCGGGGATGGATGCCGGCTTCGGCCGCGGCACCAAGGGTATCGAAGTGGCCTCATTCCTGGTGAAGAGGCGCCGCGAAGAAAGTTAGTTAATTCGGTGCCAGGCACCAAATTAACTAACTGTGGGGTATGAAGGGGATGGCGATGAAAGTAGATCTGCTCGTAGCTGAAATTGGGAGCACTACCACTGTGGTCAACGCAATCAACCTGGGACCGCCGCAGCTGGCGGGGCAGGGGGTGGCGGCCACGCTGCAAGAGGGCGGCGATGTCACCGCCGCCCTGGAGCTGGCCCTAGAAGACCTGGCGGGAAAGCTCGGCGCAGAGGAACTGGATTGGAATATATTCATGGCCGCCTCCAGCGCTGCCGGGGGGCTCTCCATGAGCGTCCACGGGCTGGTTTACGAGATGACCGTCAGGGCGGCACGTGAGGCGGCCCTGGGCGCGGGCGCCGTGGTGAAAATGATCACCGCGGGAAAGATGACTGAAGAGGACCTGGCGCGGCTGCGGCAAATCGGGCCGAAAATGATCCTGCTGGCCGGCGGGGTGGACTACGGGGAGAAGGAGACCGCCATCCATAACGGAGCCCGCATCGCCCGTTTGGGGCTGCCGGCGCCGGTGATCTATGCCGGCAACGTGGCCGCCAGGGGCGAGCTGGCCGCAATTTTTGAGAAGGCAGGGGTAAAGGCCTACTTCGTGGATAATGTCTATCCCCGGGTGGATGAGCTGCAGGTAGAGCCGGCCCGCCGGGTTATCCAGGAAGTTTTTGAAGAGCATATCGTTTCCGCCCCGGGTATGAACCGCATCCGGAGCATGGTCAACGGACCGATTATGCCCACCCCCGGAGCGGTCATGGAAGCGTGTAAACTTCTCTATCCTCTTCTCGGCGACCTCTGTGCCGTCGATGTGGGCGGCGCCACTACCGACGTGCACTCCGTGGCCAAGGGCAGCCCCGAGATCCAGGCCATTCTCGAGAGCCCCGAGCCGCTGGCCAAGCGAACGGTGGAAGGCGACCTGGGGATTCACGTGAATGCCGGAAACATAGCCCAAATTCTGGGTGACCGCATAGATATTGAGCTGGGCTTCAATGCGGCGCCTCTCCTGAAAAAATTATCGGTAATTCCCGAAGACGATCGGGAGCTTTCGCTGGTGAAATACCTGCGGGATGCCGCCTGCGAAATTGCTTTTAAACGCCATGCCGGGACGATAAAGTATCTCTATGGCCCCGGGGGACGGATGACCCTGGCATCAGGAAAGGATCTTACCGGCGTGAAGACCATTATTGGCACCGGAGGGCCGCTGACACGGCTGCCGGGCGGCAGGGAAGCGCTGGCCCGGCTCACCGGCCAGGGCTACGGGCGCGAGCTCTATCCGAAAGCGGCCCGGGCGGCCATTGACCGCAGCTATATTATGGCCACGTGCGGGTTGATGGCCAGGCGCTATCCCGAGCAGGCCATGGAGTTATTACTGGACAGTCTGGAGTTGAAAGCATGACCTATCCGCTGCTGGCAATTGATCCGCGAAAGATTGCGCATAACACCGGCCTGGTGGCCGGGCTTCTGCAAAAGCAGAGTATGCGCCTGGTAGGCGTAGCCAAGGGGACATCGGCAAACCTGGATGTGGTCGGGGCGATGATCAGGGGAGGCGCCGCCGCCATCGGGGATTCCCGCCTTGCCAACCTGGCCCGGATCAGGGAGTGGGGCTACCGGGGTGAAACCATTCTGCTGCGCGCCCCGGGCCCGTCGCAGTGTGCCGAGGCCGTAGCTTATGCCGACACCAGCCTGAATTCAGAGATCAGCACGGTGCGCCGCCTCGGTGAGGCGGCCTTGCAGGCGGGACGGAGCCACAACGTCATCCTCATGGTCGACCTGGGCGACCTGCGCGAAGGGGTCACCGCGGAGCGGGCCCCCGAAGTTGCCTATGCCATGGAGCAGGTGCGGGGGATTTGTCTGGCAGGCATCGGCACCAACCTGGCCTGTTACGGCGGGGTCATTCCCACCGTAAAGACAATGGAGCTTCTTCTCGAGGTGAAAGAGAAGGTAGAGCGGCGCCTGGGCCGGCGCCTGGAGCGCGTTTCCGGAGGGACATCGGCCAACCTGAAAATGGTTCTGGAGCAGCAGATGCCGCCCGGTATAACCGAGCTGAGAATAGGCGAAGGCATTTTACTCGGCAATGAGGCTGTCTGCAGGGAAGCAATCCCCGGGTGCTACGCTGATGCCTTTCTCCTGAAAGCCGAAGTGATCGAGGTGCAGAAGAAACCCTCCAAGCCCATAGGCGAGATCGGGCAGGATGCTTTCGGGAATGTGCCTTATTTCGAGGACCGGGGCATTAGAAGGCGCGCTCTCCTGGCCCTGGGCCGGCAGGATGTTGATCCTGAAGGGCTGATCCCCCTTGAGCCGGGTATCGAGATCCTGGGCGCCTCTTCCGATCACCTCATCTGCGATATTGAAGATGCGGCTTTGCCCGTTGAAGTGGGCTCCATCCTTGAATTCAAGCTCACCTACAGCGCCTTGCTGCGGGCAAGCTCCTCCCCCTATGTGACCAAAAGGGCGGTTTGAGCCAACAACTTAAAAAACCGCCTCCCTTTCTAAATGAATATCATCTAGGCTGAAATACATTCTGCCAATTAATTTTGCGCTTGCCCGGATTCTGTTGGAACAGGATCCGGGATCTTTATTTGTACCAGATAACAGAATAATCTCATACATGAGAATTTTCAGGCAGGGATAGTGTAATTATTGTAGAAATAATTATAATATTATAAACATTACCGAAGGAGATGGTTCTAGATAATGGATACAAAAAATATATATACATCCAGGCCCTGGTGCCGGCTTTACCCGGAAGATGTACCCCGGTCGATCGAGCTTCCACAGGCTTCACTGCCGGATCTTTTCGACAAAATGGCGGAGCGCTACAGCAATCATATCGCAGTATATTTTTACGGCAGCAAGATGAAATATGGTGAATTGAAAAGACAGGTGCATAGATTGGCTGCCTCCATGCACCAGCTCGGTGTGAAAAAAGGTGACCGGGTGGCGCTCTACCTGTTGAACTCACCCCAGTTCATTATCTCTTACCTGGCGATTCTAAAACTGGGCGCGGTAGTAACGCCCATCAGCCCGGTCTACACCAGCCAGGAGGTAAGGCACCAGCTTGCCGACAGCGGGGCCCGGGTGGTAATCTGCCAGGACATCCTTTATGACAACGTGATTAAGACGGAAATGGAGATGGAGGCGATAATTGTCACCGGGATTGCCGATTACCTGCCGCCGCTTAAAAAAGCGCTGGGCAGAAGTCTGCTCAGCAAGGTGGCCCGCGATATCGAGATTCCCGATATCAAGATTGCATATGGTGAGGGGGTCTACCGGTTCAAAGATCTGGTCGGCAGAGAGGGAGCACCGCCGCCGGTGAAGATCGACCCGCAGCGCGACCTGGCAGTATTGCCCTATACAGGGGGGACCACCGGCCCGCCGAAAGGGGTCCTGCTCACTCATTACAATGTCATCGCTACTCAGCAGCAGACCACCTGCCTCTGGCCCATACTTAAAGAGGGAGCGGAGGTGATCATCGCCTTTCTTCCTTTCTACCATATCTACGGGCAAATTGTGGCCATGATCAACGGGTTCATGCTCGGCGCGGAGATTGTTCTTTTCACCACGCCCGATTTCGACGACATCATCTATGCCATCGATTCCCGGCGGGCAACGCTGCTTTACGGGGTGCCCACCTTCTTTGAATACCTGAAGGAATATGATAAAACCGACCGGGCCAACTGGCGCCGCCTGAAGTTAATTACCTGCGGCGCGGATACGCTGCATGAAAACACGGTGATTAGCTGGCAGGAGAGAACTGGCACCAAAATCATGGAGGGATATGGCATGACCGAGACCGCCGGGGTCTCCCATGCTACCCCTCTGGGATTGAATAAAATCGGCTCTTTCGGCTTGCCCATTCCCAATGTTGACGCGGCCATTGTCGATCCTGAAACTAACGAGTTTCTTCCGCCTGGGGAAGTGGGCGAAATGATCTTGAGCGGTCCCAACATCACCGCCGGCTACTGGAACAACCCGGCGGAAACAGAGCGCACCGTCATCGAGCTGGAAGGGCAGAGCTGGCTCAAAACGGGCGATCTGGTGCGGATGAGTGAAGACGGCTATTTTTATTTTTACGATCGCAAGCGTGACCTGATCAAATACAAGGGTTACTCCATCTTTGCCCGGGATATCGAAGATTATCTCTACCAGCACCCCCAGGTCAAGGCTGCGGGCGTCATCGGAGTTCCGGATCGCCGGGTCGGGCAGCTGATCAAAGCAATCGTGGTGCTGCAAAACGAGGCCCGGGGGAAGGTCTCGGAGGAAGATCTTAAAGAATACTGCAAGCAGGGGCTGGCCTATTACAAGGTGCCCAAAATCATTGAGTTCAGGGGCGAACTGCCCCAGACTGATGTGGGGAAAATATCGCGGCGCGAACTCAGGGAAGAGCTGGAGGAGGTTGAATGAAAAAAGAATTTTTCCAGGTTGAAGGGCTGACTAAAAAATTCGGGGGGCTTACCGCGGTGGACCATGTTTCATTTGCCGTTCACCGGGATGAAGTGGTTGGATTGATCGGTCCCAACGGTGCCGGCAAGAGCACTCTGGTCAAGATAATCATGGGCATTTTAAAGCCCGACAGCGGTTCGATCAGGTTCCAGGGGAAAGAGATCAGGGGAAAAAATCCCTGGGATATTGTCAACATGGGCATCGCCGGAACCTTCCAGAACACCCGACCCTTTCGCCGGATGCCCATCATTGCCAACGTGATGGTGGCTTGCCTGGCGCCGCGGGGGCGCCGCAGGGGGGAGTGGGTCAAGCGGGTCGAGGCGAAGGCGAAAGACGCTCTTGAGTTCGCCGGGATTTCCGACCTCGCTCTCGAACCGGCGGCGCACCTTTCGCACGGCGATCTGAAGAGACTTGAGATAGCTCGGGCCATTGCCACCGAACCCGAACTCCTTATCCTTGACGAGCCCTTCGGCGGGCTCAACCCCGTTGAAACTGAATTGCTGGCCAAGTCTATCCGGAGGCTGCACCGCGGAGGGCGCTTTGGCAGGCTGCACAGCGAGGGGATGGGGATGATTATTATCGAGCATAAGCTTAGCGAGTTGATGAAAATTGTCGATCGGGTAATCGTGCTCCACTTCGGGCAGATCATCGCCACCGGCACCCCGCAAGAAATTGTGGAGAATCCCGCCGTGATTGAAGCCTACCTGGGGAAAGAGGGGGCTTGACGGGGATGCTTGAGGTAAAGGAACTGACGGTCTGCTACGATACGGCGATGCTTCTGAACGAGGTCAGCATGGAGGTGCACCGGGGTGAACTGGTCAGCCTGATTGGTCCGAACGGGGCGGGGAAGACTACACTAATGCGGACTATCAGCGGGCTGGTGCTCTGGGAGAAGCAGATGAAGCGGGGGACCCGGGCCGGCAATATCACCATCACCGGCGAGGTTTACTTCCAGGGCCGGCGGATCGATCAGCTGCCGCCGCACCAGATTGCCCGGATGGGGCTGGTCCTCTGCCCCGAACGGCGGCGCCCATTTAGTGAACTTACGGTGGAGGAAAATCTCGGGGCCGGGGCTTACCTGGTACGCCATCGCCGCAGATACCAGGATACGCTGGAACTGGTCTACCGGACCTTCCCGGTCCTAAAGAAAAGGTCGCGGCAGATTTCGGCGACGCTTTCCGGCGGGGAGCAGCAGATGCTGGCGATCGGGCGGGCCCTGATGACCCGTCCGCTCCTGCTCTGTATTGATGAACCCTCGACAGGACTTTCTCCGCTGATTAAGCAGGAGCTCTTTGCCAGGATCAAGGAGATTAACGAGAGCGGCATTACCATGCTCCTGGTGGAGCAGGACGTCAACCTGACCCTGGCCATGTCCACCCGCAGCTATATCCTCTCACACAGCAAGATTGTGGCTAGGGGAGATCGGAACGAACTGCTGGCGGACGAAACGATCCGCAGATCCTACCTGGGGCTTTAAAAGGATTTTAGAAAAGGAGTGAACATATGCTCGCAAATATCCTGGTAACCACCCTGGTCAATGCCGCCGCCTATGCCATGCTGGCGGTGGGATTTTCGCTCATATTCGGCGTGGGCCGGATTATCAACCTGGCTCATACCGCTTATTATATGCTGGCCGGTTTTTCCATCTATACCCTTGTTGCGACGGCCGGCTGCCCGGCGGCCCCGGCTGTTCTGCTGACAATAGCGTTGATAACCGTAATCGCGGTCCTATGCTACAAGCTGCTGATAGACCCGATGCGGGAACATGAGACCACCGTGCTGATCATCACCATCGCCCTGGCGCTGGTCTTCCAGGAGCTGATGCTTAAATATTTTGGCGGGCAATTCAGAAGTGTCCCCAGCCTGGCCAGGGGATTTTTTGTAATCCTGGGCGTGCAGGTGACCAGGCAGCATGCTCTCACCTGCATGGTGCTGGTGCTCATTTTGGGCGCGGTTTGGCTGCTGCTTCAGAAGACGCGCCTTGGCCTGGCCATCCGGGCCACAGCCCAGGACAAAGAGGTGGCCAACCTGATGGGGATGGACGTTTCCCGGATCGCTGCGATTACAGCAGCCATCTCCGCGGCCCTGGCGGCAACAGCCGGCGCGCTTGTAGCGCCGCTCAATATCCTGGAGCCGCACATGTGGCTACATCCGCTGACCATCATACTGGCCATAGTGGTCCTGGGAGGGCTGGGCAGCATCAAGGGGAGCATCCTGGGGGCGGTGATTATCGCCTTGAGCGAATCCCTGGTCATCTTTCTTTTGCCGCAGGGTTCATTCCTGAAGGGAGCATTCTCCCTGTTGATCATGATTATTGTTCTGCTGATCCGGCCGGAGGGGCTGTTCGGCGTGGCGCTGGAGGGTGAACGATGATTCGCGATATGATGGGCAGGATTTACCGCAATTTTAAAGGAGAAATTCTGGTCCTTCCGGGAAGGACTTTAGCTCTTCTGGTAGGCTTGGCAATCTTTATCGCTCCTCTTTTAACAAGGGATATCTACATTTTAAGAATCATTACCCTGACATCCATTTTTGCCGTTTTTGCCGCCAGCTGGGATCTTCTTTCCGGCTTCGTGGGGCAGCTAAACCTGGGCCATGCCCTCTTCTTTGGGGTGGCAGCCTATACCTCGGCCATGCTGAATCTCTACCTGAAACTGCCGCCTCTTCTCACCATCCCCCTGGGGGCGATAGCGGCGGTGGCAGCGGGGTTGGCCATCGGCATCCCCTGTCTGCGGCTTAAAGGCCAATACTTAAGCCTGGCCACCCTCGCTTTCCCGATCATTCTTAAAGGTGTCGTCTATATCTTCAAACAGTACACCGGGGGGGAGCTGGGAGTCTCCGGCATTAGCCGCCTCGCGGGAAGCCGTCTTGCCGAGTGCTACATCGCCCTGCTGCTGGGGGTGTCCTTATGCTTGCTCATCTGGAAGATCACCGACTCGAAGCTGGGGTTGATCTTCCATGCCATCCGGGAGGATGAAATCGCCGCGCGCGCCTCGGGGATCAACACAACCGCTTACAAGCTCCTCGCCTTCTGTTTGAGCGGCCTCTTTGCCGGGATTGCCGGGGGATTTTACGCCCACTACATGCGGCTGGCCGGCCCGAGCATGCTTGATGTAATGCTGTCATTCCAGGCGATCATCTGGACGATCTTCGGCGGGATCGCCACTGTGTACGGCGCCGTAACCGGAGTGGTTATCCTTTTCCCGTTGATGGAAGTAATGCGGGCCTTCCCGGAAATAAGGATGCTGTTCTTCGCGGTGACGATCGTGATCGTGCTGCGGTTCATGCCCGAAGGGGTCGCTCCCTGGTTCCTGGATCGCGTGGAGAAGGAATGTCCGCGCTGTAAAGAGCGGAACGCATTTACCCGGCGCAACTGCCGGGTTTGCCGGACACTGCTGATAGCCGGAAAGGAGGTGTCCGCCGGAACGGAAGGACAAACCGGGCATCCGACGGATTAAGGCTGCCCTAAGGCAGCGATCAATTTTTTAGGGGGTCTATAAATCGTGAATACCAGGCAGCTTGTGACTGTTTTCTTACTGGCGCTCTTCTGTTTTGGCATGATCCTGCTAGCCGGGTGCGCCAGGCAGGAAGAAGAGGGCAATGTGATTAAAATCGGCGTGGCCGGTCCGATGCAGTTCATTCACGGTCAGCATCACATGCTGGGCGCTCAAATGGCCGCCGATGAGATCAACGATGCCGGCGGGATCAAGGTGGGGGATGACTATTACACTATCGAGCTGGTCAAGATCGATACCAATGAACTGCTCAGCGTGGATGACGCCAGCAGCGCGGTGGAGAAGGCCATCGCCCAGGATAACATTGACCTGCTGGTGGGGACCATCCGCACCGAGGCTGCGGTGGCAATACAGGAACTGATGATGGACCACCAGAAGATCTATATCACCTGCGGAGCTTCCTTCAAAGAGATGGCTGATAAAGTGAGCCAGGATTATGATCGCTACAAGTACTGGTTCCGGCTCACCCCGTTGAATGGGGAGCTGTTGGCCAAGGCCTCTTTGCTTCTGCTGCAGCATGTCGGCCAGGTGATGAAAGACGATTACGGTATCGAAACTCCCAAGGTGGCGGTGGTCTGCGAGGAGGCGGCTGCGGGGGATACCCTGGCCGCCGTTGCGCAGCAGGTAATTCCCTCTTTCGGGATGGAGGTGGCCGGCGTCTGGCGTCCTTCTCCCCAGGCAACCGACATGACCGCAGAACTGGCCGCGATCCGGGATTCGGGAGCCCAGATCATCTATACCTATCTCTCTTCGTCGGGCGGAGTAACCTATGCCAGGCAGTGGGGTGAACTGAAGATACCGGCCGCATCGGTGGGAATCAATGTGGAGGCGCAGTCAAAAGGATTCATCGAGGCCACCGACAACTATGGCAACTATGAGTTTACGCTGAACACGTACGCTCCCGTAGAAATTACCGAAAAAACAATTAAATGGTACGAGGATTTCATCGCGAAAGCGGGCGAGTTTCCCACCTATAATGCCGGCACCTATGACGCGCTCTATATCTACAAAGAGGCAGTTGAGAGGGCGGGGACACTGGATCTGGATGCTGTGATTGAGGAGATGGAGAAAACCAGATTCACCTCTGCCTGCGGCATCCAGGCTTTTGATGAAAATCATGACGTCATCTGGGGACCGGAGTATGTTACCGCTGTGGGAACCCAGTGGCAGGACGGCGAGTTGAAGTGCGTCTGGCCCTATGATTGGCAGGGGATCACCTATCCCGGGACCGTAAAGTACCAGCTTCCCCCCTGGGTGGAAGAGGCGCTGCAGAAATAGATTAAGACCGGTGAAAGAGGATTCCCGGGCATCGTGGCCGGGAATCCTCCTATGTTCAGTTGATTTCTTTGCCGATTTCTTTAAGCAGGGCAACATAAAGGATAATTTCTTCGCGTGAGCTTACTTCGAGCTTGGAATAAATGCGTTTGCTATGGGTTTTAATCGTGTTGATGCTGAGGCAAAGCTTTGCGGCGATCTGGTTCGCCGTATAACCTTCGCTGTATAGTTTGAAAACTTCGCGCTCAGCCGGTGTAAGCTCACGGGACCTATCCAGAAATTTATCCAAAGTAGAAAAAGAGAGGTTCTCGTGCCGGGCCTTCTCGGCCAGCTCCCGGTTGCGCAAGGCCAGGTAATCAATCAAATTATCAATCTCGGGGATCCTGGTTCTTGGCGCAGATCCCAGGTCTGTATATTTGATCATATTGAGCCCTTTGGATATGGGCTCGATAAAAAACCTGTTGCCCAAATTAAAGGATAATATTACCCCAATAATAACAAGCAGCGTTAACGAAGAGAAAAGGATCACATTCAGCCGGGTTACGGCATGCATGATATCTTCTTCCGGAACCATTGCGGCGACGATCCAATGCTGATCGGCGAAGGCGGAATCATGGGGATAGAGCTGGATATATGAATGGAGTCCCAGGAATTTATGGCCTTGCTCCGGCCTGTAAGTATATAAATAATGGCGCTGTTTCGATATCTGCAGCGCATTCTGTTTGGAAGAGGCAATTCTGGCCGAGTAACCACCGGCGATTAAGGATCGCCGCAGTTCGATGGTATCAGCGGCAAGCGGCGAAAGCAGGCAGAAAAGGCGCTTGTAGATGCTGCTGCCCGGGGAATGAGATAATTTAAAGAGCATGGCGCTTATTTCAAACCCGCATACACCGAAGATGCAGCCATTAGAATCGATTAAGGGCGCCGTGCAAAGCATGACCTCCTCGCTGGTACCGGGCAGCTGCAAAGCATCGCTCCAGTAATAAAGCCGGGAGATGGGGAGGCCGGGGTTAAAGCGGGCCGCCTCAATGGGGCGGTGATAATAAGGCGCATCGCTAACATCAAATTCCATTTTCCACTGGGCATGAAGGGGCAGCGATCTTTTGCGGCTGATGCCGGGAAATCCGCGTAAGATTATTATGTTCGGAGAAGAGGCGCTGATTACATTCGGCTCCATGTTCTTGATATATAAACCGCTCCTGGAGTGGACGGCACGAGCCAGGATCGGGTTGATGGTGGCATCGAGGATCAAGAAGACGCCGCTGCTTTTGACCAACTGCAGAGCAAAAAGCAGCTGGTCGCATTCGCCGGAGATGATCTCTTCAAGCAAATAAGGATACTCGCTCAGGTTGGAAAGAGATATGCCCATAATGGAAGTTTTCTGTTCAATGCTTCTTGAAAGATTTTCTGCGAGATTTACTGTCTGTAAAGATATTTGATCGTAATGTTCCTCGATCTCATTTGAAGTACGGGCCAGTTCGTTGTCGAAAAATCTTTCAGTTTCTGACAACCCCGCCGTAAAAGTTCCTGTAAGCAGCAATATGGCGATGAAGCTAAGAAAAATGGTAAGCACAAGCACTGCAAGGAACAGAAAGAGTCTTTGCCCGAGAGGCATACCTTCCTCGCCGGCCTGCTGAAGCTTATGCAAGGCTGGCTGCGCCATATTTTTTAGCCTGAAAAGGGTATTTTTCAATTAAAAATTGCCTCTTCCAAATATTTAAAATAGATTTGAAAGCTCAGAAAGCGCGTTGCCGGAAACAGCCTCATATGCCTTCTCCGGATTGCTGTTTTTCAAAAGGTCACGGTAAGAATCTCCGCACGAAGAGGCAATACTTTTAAACCCGGTTTCGTATCTCTCTTCCAGCTGATCGATTCCCTCAAAAAGCGGCGAGATAAAAAATTCGTACTCGCGTTGCATAATCCTGCATGCCGTGAGTAGTTTTTTAATATTCTCATCAGCAATTGTTTCCAACTCCCGGGACATGATCTCGCCGAAAGCCTCCTCGGTGACCGGGAGATAGCCGGTAGATGAAACAAAGCGCAAATTATTTTCGGGGCGGGTAAACCATTTCAGGAAAACAGCGGCCTGCTTCTCTTTTTCTTCTGTAGACCTGATTATGCACATGCCGGCTCCCCGCTGTATGGATGATTTATTTCCGCCTTCGAATACTGGGTAAGGCAGTATGGCCAGCTCTGCCGGTTCGGTGGTATTATCCGGGTAGGTGACCGTGGGTGAAAAGAACATGATCCCGGCTGTGGAACCTGTTGAACAGATAATCTCGCCTGTTTTGAATAGGTCGGTGGCATATCCGTTATAGATGGAGGCATGGCCCATTACCGCAGGTTTGAAGTAACTTTCCCAGACCCTGGCATAATGCGGCGAACTGAAATTGATCGCGTTCCCCTCAATAAAATTTGCTCCCAGTTGATGACATCCGACGAGGGCATAATTGAAAAGTGAATCGGACATGAAGAAGGCTTTGCCATCATTTTTGACAGCGGGGGTTTGAGCGTCGGTCCAATCGTAATAGAGCGCGGCAACTCTGCCGATTCCCTCGAATGTCTTTAAATCATCAATAGAAACTCCGGTTTCAGAAGCAAAACGGTTGAAGATGGTCCGGTTAAGAAAGAGAACTTCCGTGGACTTGGCAGTAGGGAAAACGTAAAGAACGCCGTCTTTGATGCGGCCTTCCTGCAGAAATTTCGGCACATATGCCGAAAGCTCTTCATCCGTAAACAACTGATCCAGATCCGCCAGAAGTCCCTTCTCTGCCAGCAGCAGGGCTGTTTTGGGGTAGGCAATAGTGATATCAGGCAGCGGGGGGGCCCCCGGTTCTTCATTGGCTGACATGGTTAATTTTTCATGAATCGACGCTGAGCCGGAGATGGAGGTAACGCTGATGATGATCCCTTCCTGAACCCCGACGGTTTCATTGAATTCATCGATCAGCTCATCCATGGTTTCTTTTAACTGACCGCCATAATTATGCCAGAGAGTGAGTATGGTCGGTTCGCCGGATCGTCCGGCGCATCCAGAGATTGATATTGAAATGAGGCAGACAATGAGCAAAATAAACACAGAATTCCGCTGAAATTTAACCATTTAAATCGCCCCCTCTCCAATATCAGGTTTATCTTTGTTGAGATAGATCATAATTTTATATATAACTAATAACTAAACTATAGCTTAACCTACTTGCAAACCGCCAAAAGAATTTCAATATACTATTGTGTTTGACCAGGAATCACCCTCAGGGTGATTTATTTATGGAAAAATAGGTGTATTATATTACAATAATACCATATTCAAACATGCGAATCAACAAAAATATAGTTCATATTTGATCCAAAATCACCCTGAGGGTGATTTATTTTTCGGAGAAGCGCTGTATGATCATGCTTAGAAATTGTCTTTAAAATAACAAGGAGGTTTTATAATTGACAGATCCAAATATCAATCCACAAAGCGGAGAAGCATTCGATCAGGCCGATATCGAGAAGAACAAGACCATGGCTGGGCTGGCCTATCTCCTCTTTTTCCTGCCGCTGGTTACCTGTCCGGATTCGCCTTTCGGCAGGTTCCATGCCAACCAGGGGCTGTTATTGCTCATTTTCGGTATTGGTGGAAGCATTATCTTGACCATAATTCCGGTCCTGGGTTGGATACTACTGCCCTTTTTCGGCATTTTTTACTTTGTATTAATAATCATGGGACTGGTTAACGGCTTAAACGGCAAGGCAAAGGAGCTGCCCCTTATCGGAAAGTACAGAATTCTCAAGTAGGTTCTAAGATAAATTGGCTGTTGGCGAGAAGTAAAAAATAAATAAGAAAAAAGGTGAGTGATAATGAAGAAAACCACGGCCTTGTTGATCGCCGCGCTTTTGTTGCTGGCTCTGCCCGGCTGCGGTATAAGGAAGAAGATCGCTGACAAGGTTACAGAGCAAATAACAGAGGGCATCCTGGATAGGGTTGGCGGAGAGGATGTTGATATTGATCTTGAAGACGGAGATATTACCGTCAAGGGCGAAGACGGGAAAGAACTGAAAATAGGCGGCGCTGAATGGCCCAAAGGCGGAGCAGCCGACTTGATCCCGCAATTTAAAAAAGGAACTATCAATACAGTAATGAGTTCAGATGAACAAGTCTGGATTCAGATTGACGAGGTGGAAAAAGCAGATTTCCAACAATATGTAGAAGAGCTGAAAAACGCGGGCTTCGTCAACGACAGCGTAAGTTCTGAGAGTGAGGATTCTCTTCACTACCATGCGTTCAAGGATGAAAAAACTATGGCAATGGTAGACCTCAATGATTCTACCATGCTTATACAGGTTATCATATCGTCTGAAGAGTGACAGCAATAGAAGACGGTGAAGCCGGAAGGAAAAGCGGGAAGGGCTGCTAAAATTGAGCAGCCCTTTTTGTTTGTACCTGTAGAAAGGAAT
>JAAZHP010000265.1 GCA_012510625.1 Bacillota bacterium | reverse complement strand
CTGCTTGGCGTTTCTTGCCTCTTGCGGGGGGACATGTTAAAATACGCCTAAATAGTTGCCATAAAAATCTTGATCGGAGTAGCATCCATGCTTCTGCCTGTTTATGATTCGCTTTTTTCGTACCTGGAAAAGCGCAGCCCTTTCAACCTCGATGATTATGCCGCAGAAAGGGAGACGGTCCGCGAGATCATTGACGCGGTGCGCCGGTGCGGCGATGCGGCGGTAAAAGAATATACCGCGCGATACGACGGCGCCGTTCTCGACGATCTGCGGGTCAGCGAGGCGGAGTTCAAGGCGGCCGAAAAGGCCGTGGAGCCGTCTCTCCTGGAGACGCTGCGGCAAGCGAAAGAAAATATCGAAAAATTCCACCGCCGCCAGTTGCGCTCTTCCTGGTGGGAGAGCGCTCCCGGCATCCTGGCCGGGCAGCGCCTCCGCCCGCTGCGCTCGGCCGGCGCCTACGTGCCCGGGGGGACGGCGGCCTACCCGTCGTCCGTGCTCATGACGGTGCTGCCGGCGCGGGTGGCCGGCGTTAAAGAAATTTACCTCTGCTCCCCGCCGGGAGCTGATGGAAAGCTGCATCCGCTGACGCTCCTGGCGGCCCGCGAGGCCGGCGCTACCGCCGTATTCAAGGCCGGCGGAGCCCAGGCCGTAGCCGCCCTGGCCTGGGGCACCGAGAGCATCCCCGCAGTGTCGAAAATTGTCGGACCGGGCAATATCTATGTCACCCTGGCGAAGCGCGAGCTCTACGGGCGCGTGGGCATCGACCTGCTGGCCGGCCCGAGCGAGATCGCGGTGGTGGCCGATGCGCAGGCCAACGCGGCATTCATTGCCGCCGACCTGCTTTCGCAGGCGGAGCATGATATCCTGGCAAGGCCCCTTTTAATCACCACATCAAAGGAGCTGCTCCGGCGGGTGGAGGAGGAGCTGGAGCGGCAGCTCCAGGAGCTGCCGCGGCGCGAGATTGCCGCGCGTTCTCTGAAAGAACAGGGGGCGGCGCTGCTTGCGGGCAGCCTTGCCGAGGCCTGGCAGGCGGTCAACGAGCTGGCTCCCGAGCATCTCGAGCTGCACATCGCCGATCCCTGGGCTCATCTCGACGCCATTGAAAATGCCGGCGCCGTTTTTATCGGTCCCTGGACCCCCGAGGCTGCCGGTGACTACTGGGCCGGTTCCAATCACGTGCTCCCCACGGGAGGAACGGCTCGCTACGCCTCTCCCCTGGGAGTGGCCGATTTCATGAAAAGCACCCACTTTGTTTACTATAGCGCGGCGGCGCTTGCCGGTGCGGCGGCGCATATTGAGAGGCTGGCGCGGGCGGAGGGGTTGGAAGGCCACGCCCGGGCGGTGGCCATAAGGAGGCATGATCATGAAGCGTGAAGCGGGCGTAAAGCGCTCTACACTGGAAACGTCGGTGGAGCTGCAGCTGAAAATCGACGGAAGCGGCGAAGCCGATCTGGAAACGGGGCTGCCTTTTCTCGAGCATATGCTGGCGCTCTGGTGCCGGCACGGTTTTTTTGACCTGCGGATCCGGGCCGAAGGGGATATAGAGGTGGAGCCGCATCACCTTGTCGAGGATATCGGCCTCTGCCTGGGAAGGGCTTTTTACGAGGCTCTCGGCGACAAGTCCGGAATCCGCCGTTACGGCTTCAGCGCCGTGCCCATGGACGATGCCCTTGTTTTCGCCGCCGCCGATCTCTCCGGACGCCCCTACCTGCATTACGAGATGAATTTGCCGCCCGGGCCTGTGGGGACCATGGACCCGGAGCTCTTTGAAGAGTTCTGGAGAGCCTTCGTCAACGAGGGCCGCCTTAACCTGCACCTGAAAATGAGCCACGGGCGCAACAAGCACCACCTCGTCGAGGCCTCTTTTAAGGCGGCCGGGCGCGCCCTGGGCGAAGCCTGCGCCGGGCTTGAAGGCTGGGACGGGGTTCTCTCCACCAAGGGAAAGTTGGAATAATGGCGATGATCCAGGCTATCCCGGCCATCGATTTAAAAGGGGGGCGCTGCGTCCGCCTTTTTCAGGGCGATCCCGGCCGCGAGACCGTCTACAGCACCGACCCGGCGGCGGTAGCCCGGCAGTGGGAGCGGCTCGGGGCGCCGCTGCTTCACCTGGTCGATCTCGACGGGGCATTCAGCGGGAGCTCCGCCCACGGCGGCGTGATTGCGGAGATCGGGCGCTCTGTGACCATCCCGTTCCAGGTTGGCGGCGGGATCCGCTCCCGCGAAGCCGTGCAGCGGGCTCTCGATGCAGGCGCCGCCAGGGCGATCCTCGGCACCGTCATCGTGGAGCAGCCGCAGCTGGCCGCTAAACTGGCGGCAGAATTCGGGGGCAGGATTGTCGCCGGGATCGATGCCCGTGGGGGAATAGTCGCGGTGCGGGGCTGGACCGCCGGGGCTGAAGTCAAGGCGGGCGAACTGGCGCGCCAGGTGGAGCAGTGGGGAATTGGCGAGATTATTTACACGGATACGCAGAAAGACGGCACCCTCAGCGGGCCCAACCTGCAGGGGCTGGAAGAAATTCTTACGGCCGGCTCCTTTAAAGTGATCGTCGCCGGGGGGATCTCTTCCCGGGAAGATCTGCTTGCGCTGAAGCCCTATGCGCCGCGGGTGAGCGGCGTGATTATCGGAAAGGCGCTCTATGACGGCAGGATCACCCTGCCGGAGGCCATTGCCGCCATGGCCGATTAATTAATCCTGCCGGGCAGCGATATTAAATCCTTCTTAAAAGGTGGACTTTAAAGCCCTTTGCCTGGGAAATCGTCAGGCTCCCCTTGAAAAGGGGGCGAGGGATTTTTAAAAGGCACTGAATTGACAATGGAGGCTATACTCATGACCAACGATAACCTTGTTCAAAAAAATAGCATTGCCTTGCCCCTGGATCAGCTTAAATACGATGCTGCCGGCCTCATCCCTGCGGTAATCCAGGACAGCCGCAGCGGCGCCGTGCTCATGGTCGGCTACATGAACCGGGAATCGCTGCGGCGGACTGTCGAAAGCGGCCGGGTCTGGTTCTGGAGCCGCAGCCGCCAAAAGTTCTGGCTGAAGGGGGAGAGCTCCGGCAACTTTTTTACAGTATGCTCCATTTGTGCAGACTGCGATGCCGATGCCCTGCTGGTGAAGGTAACCCTCGAAGGATCGGGGGTGGCCTGCCACACCGGGCGCTACTCCTGCTTCTTCAATCTCCTTCATGAAGCGGCGCCGGCCGGGGGAGAGGGGATGCACCATGGTTGACTATCACCTGCATACGCCGCTCTGCCGCCATGCCCTTGGCTCTCCGTCAGAGTACCTGGAAGCGGCCCGGGAAAAAGGGCTGCGCGAGATCGGCTTTGCCGATCACTATCCCCTCGGCCTGCTCGGGGTGAAGCCGCAGTCCGAGGTGACGATGTCCCCGGGGGAGCTGGCCGGCTACATCGGCGAGATCAAGGCGCTGGCTGCGGGCGAGAAGGAGATCCGGGTTAAACTGGGGGTGGAGGTGGACTACCTGCCCGGCAAGGCGAAAGAGCTGGCCAGGCTGCTGGCCCGCGAGCCCTTTGATTATGTTATCGGCTCCATTCACTTCATGGGTGATTGGGATTTTACGCACCCCCTGCAAGAAGCGCGATATAAAACTTTAGACCTGGCACAGGTTTACCGGCGCTACTTCGAGCTGCTCTGGCAGGCCTGCTCCAGCGGCCTTTTTGATATCATCGGCCATATCGATGTAGTCAAGAAGTTCGGCTACCGGCTTTCCGATGATGAGATGGAGCCTTACTGGCGGTGCACCGCCCGTATTTTGAAAGAGAATGGGCTCTGTTTTGAGCTGAACAGCTCCGGGCGGGCGGCTCCGGCTGCCGAATTCTACCCGGGGCGGCGCCTGCTCGAGCTCTGCTGCCGTGAAGGGGTGCCGGTGACCCTGGGCTCGGATGCCCACGCACCGGATCAGGTAGGGCGCTATTTTGATGATGCCTTGCGGCTGCTCCGGGAGGCCGGTTACCGCGAACTCGCTGTTTTTACGGCGCGGCAGAGGAGTTTTATCCCACTGGAAGAGGTGTAAGATGAAAGCGCTATCCTTTTCCGAGATCGAGACCGTCCGCGGCCGCTTCATGCTTCTCTTTCACGACGGGGGGATCTATGAAATCTTTTTCCCCGGCACTGCCCCGCCGCTGCACTGCGAGCGGCGGCCGCTGCCCTGGCCCGGCCTGGAGAGGGAACTGCAGCGCTACCTGAAGGGGCAGCAGCCCGCCTGGGACGATTATCCCCTCGACATGAGCGGCTACCCCCCCTTCACCCGGTCCCTGCTTTCCGCGGTGCGGCGGATTCCGTACGGGGAAACACGCAGCTACCGCGAGGTTGCCGCCGAGGCCGGCTCGCCGCGCGCCTGGCGGGCGGCCGGGCAGGCGCTGAAAGCAAATCGCCATCCGCTGCTGGTCCCCTGCCACCGGGTTATCCGCAGCGACGGGCGGCCGGGCGGCTTCAGCGGCCCACCGGGCTGGAAGGAGATGCTCCTGCACCTGGAATTAGTTAATTAGGTGCCAGGCACCGAATTAACTAATTAACTAATTAACTAATATTTATCTGAAATCGCGGCCGTGCTTTGTTATAATAGAACAGGCAAGTCTTTTGAAAATAAACGGGAAGGTGGTCAACTTGGGGTTAAAGCAAAAAATTAAGCCGGGCCGGCTGCTTTCTTTCGTCATTATCTGTATATTACTGGCGGGCACGGCGTTCCTGGTTATGCAAATAGCTCTGGGGACGGACCTGGGCAAGAAGATGCTGGCCTGGACCGGCAAGGAGAATATCGGGATTAAACGCGGGCTCGATATTGCCGGCGGTCTCTACGTGCTCCTGGAAGCGGTGGAGACGGGCGACGCGGAGGTCGATGCCGATGCCATTGAGCGGACCGCCGCGGTGATTCGCATGCGGGTGGACGAGCTTGGCGTGGCTGAGCCGGTAATCGTGCCGCAGGGCGAGAAGCGGATCCGCATCGAGCTGCCCGATATAGAAAACCCGGAGCAGGCCCGCGAGATCATCGGCCGCACGGCCCGGCTCTCCTTTGTCGGACCTGACGGCGAGGAGATCCTCACCGGGGCCAACCTGCGCCGCGTCCAGGCGATGCGGGATCCCAGCGGGCGCGAGCCCTATCCCTTTATCTCCCTGGAATTTGATGAAGAGGGAACCCGCAAATTTGCCGAGGCTACAGGCAAGTTTCTCAGGCAGCCCATCGCCATTATCCTCGACGATGAGGCTATCTCCGTGCCCGTTGTGCAGAACGTGATCACAGACGGACAGGCCCGGATCACCGGCGAGTTCACCTTTGAGGAAGCGGCCAACCTGGCCCTGCTGCTGCGCAGCGGCTCCCTGCCGGTGGAGCTGCGCGAGCTGGAGTCGCGCCTTGTGGGGCCGACCCTGGGGCAGGAGACCATGAAGATCAGCATATACGCCGGCGCCGCCGGTCTGGCCGCGGTGCTGCTGTTCATGCTCCTTTTTTACCGCTTTGCCGGCTTCATCTCCGGCGTGGCCCTGCTGTTCTACCTGACGCTGGTCCTGGGTACGCTGACGCTGCTGCCGACGACGCTGACCCTGCCCGGCATAGCCGGCCTGATTCTCTCCATCGGCATGGCCGTGGATGCCAACGTGATCATCTTTGAACGGATCAAGGAGGAGCTGCGCGCCGGGCGCACCGTCCGCAATGCCATGGAAAGCGGTTTCAGACATGCTTTCCGCACCATTCTCGATTCCAACGTGACCACGATTATTGCCACAATTGTTCTTTTTGCCCTGGCCAGCGGCCCGGTGCGCGGTTTTGCCGTGACCCTTTTCATCGGCGTCATCTGCAGCATGTTTACCGCGGTAACGCTGACGCGCAGCCTGATGCGCCTCGCCTACCAGGCCGGGCTGATGCAAAGCGGACGCTACGTGGGGGTGAAAACAGCATGATCGGTTATATTCGCAACCGGCGGATTCCTTATGCCATATCGCTGCTAATCATATTGGCCGGCGTGATCTCCCTGTTCATTTCCGGATTGAACCTGGGAATCGATTTTACAGGCGGGACAGT
>JAAZHP010000264.1 GCA_012510625.1 Bacillota bacterium | reverse complement strand
CTGGAAAAAAGGGATAATCTGCGGGCAATAATCCTAACGCACGGACATGAGGATCATATCGGCGCCATTCCCTACATTATTTCTGAACTGCAGGTGCCGGTATACGGTACCCGCCTCACTATGGGGCTGCTGAAGGCCAAGCTTGAGGAATTTGAACAGCTTCCCCCGGTAAAGCTGCGTGAAATTAGGGCCGGCGGGGAGTTGACCCTTACCGACAATTTCAGGCTTGAATTTTTCCGGACCAATCACAGCATTCCCGATTCTGTAGGGGTGGTCTTGAACACTCCCGCCGGAATCGTGGTCTATACCGGCGACTTCAAGTTTGACCACACCCCTGTCGATGGAGAGGTTTCCGACTTTTACAAGCTTGCCGAGCTGGGGCGGCGCAATGTTCTCCTGGCCCTGGTGGATAGCACAAATGCCGATCGCCCGGGCTACACCGCTTCGGAGCGGGAAGTGGGAGAGACCATCGATGAGATCTTCCGCCTTTCCCGGAGCCGGATCATCTTTGCCACTTTTGCTTCCAATATCCACCGCATCCAGCAGGTGATAGACGCGGCGCATCGCTACGGGCGCAAGATATGCGTCACCGGGCGAAGCCTGGAAAACTCCATCAGGATATCTTCCGAGTTGGGCTACCTTGACCTTCCTGACTCAATTGTGGTGGAGCTGGACCGGATTAACCGGATTCCGCTGGAAGAACTGGTCATATTGACAACAGGCAGCCAGGGAGAGCCCATGTCCGCACTAACCCGCATCTCCACCTCAGATCACCGGCAAATTGAAATTATCCCCGGCGATACGGTGGTGATCGCGGCAAACCCCATTCCCGGCAATGAAAAGCTGGTCGCCCGGACAGTGGACAATCTATTCCGGAGGGGGGCGGAGGTAATTCACCGCTCTGTTTCCGGGGTGCATGTCTCCGGGCACGGCAGTGAGGAGGAGATCAAGTTGATGCTGAATCTCCTGCAGCCGCGCTACCTGCTGCCGGTACATGGAGAATACAGCCACATGGTCCACTGCTCAGAAATTGCCAGGAAACTGGGCATCCCCGGGGAGAATGTTTTTCTTCTTGATCCCGGAACGATTCTGGAATTTGCCGGAGGAGAGGGCCGCGTGGCCGGTGAAGTGACTGCAGGCAAGGTCATGGTCGACGGTCTCGGCGTGGGTGATGTGGGCAGCGTGGTCCTGCGGGATCGCCGCATCCTCGCTGAAGAGGGCATAGTCATTGTTGTAGCGGCCATGGATCCGCAAACCGGCCGGCTGCTTGCGGGCCCGGAAATAATCACGCGCGGCTTTGTCTATGTCCGCGAATCCGAAGAGTTGCTGGAGGAGGCCAGGGAGGCGGTGGCCCGCCGCATGGATGCCTTAAACCCGGAGCAGCTTCTAGATTGGAATATCGTCAAATCGAACGTGAGAGACGAAGCCTCCTTCTTTTTCTTTGAAAAAACAGGCCGCCGTCCCATGATCCTGCCGGTAATCATCGACGTAAACCCTCAGGAAAGTTAGAGGCAGGATGACGGAGGCAGGAGGAAGGACAAGTGGGAATTTCGTTCTTAAGCGTTTTTGTATTGTTTTCTGCTGCAAGAAATAAGAATCCGGTTGGGTCATAGGAGCGAGGCATGCCTTGCCCGCGGTTAGGGCCGTACTGAACGCAAAAGATAGCTGTAATAAACGCTTGGCTTCGGGCCGGGCATGCCCGGCCCCTACAACTAAAACCGTGCCCTTAGAGCTGCCAACAGGCAGGGATGGGACCCCGCCCCTACCGCTTTACGTCATTCTCCGGCTTCTGACCTCCTGCCTCCAATGAGCGTGTGGCGACCAGGCCGGCGCCGCTGCCGGCAAAATTCTTGACAATTAACTCCCCGCAGCGCAGCGGCGCCTCCACGCTGATATTGTCGAGAAGGCGCGCCGCTTCCGGAATCAGCCCTTTAGGAATCGGCGCCGTTGTTTTTACCGGCAGCCGGGGGAGCCGCCCGCCGGCAACCCTGACCGTTCCGGTCAGCACCCGGCGGGGATCCAGGGTCTCCTGCAGGGCATACTTTTCCCCCCGGCTGCATTCATAACCGCCGGCAACGTGGCCGCCGTCTTTTTCTTCAACGTCGATGCAGCAGCTTAACGGACAAACTATACATGTAATCTGCAGTTTGTTCTTCAATTCTGCTTCACCTCATCCGCCGCAACACGGCAGAAAATCTCCTCCCCGCCGGCCAGGTCCGCAAAAAGAGAGGCTTCTATTTCAAGATGGATCATTTCGGGCGGGCGGACTATGCGCATTTTTTTGCGGTATAAAACCCTCTCCCACTGGTGCAGGGTTACCACTGCACCGCGTATTTCGGCGCTGACACGAAGGTAAAGATTAATCCGTTCATTTTCTGCCAGCGGCAGGCTCAACTGCTGCGGCACAATGGCGGCAACATTTTCTCCCCGCTGCAGGAGAATGCAACCCTCAGAGCGCCTGTAACCCGCCACATAGCGGGCGGCGGCCCGGCCGGCAATGCCGGCCGCATTGGTGACGTGATCCACAAGGTCGTATACCTGGACCGCGTTCCCGCCGGCGAAGATACCCGGGACGCTCGTGGCCATATCCTGATCCACTCGCGGTCCCCTTGTGAAATCATCAATGAGCACTCCTGCGCCGCGGGAAAGCTCGTTTTCAGGGATCAGCCCTACCGAGAGGATAAGGGTATCGCAGGGAATAAACCGCTCCTGTTCTTTACAGGGGTTTCCCCGGTCATCCACCGGCGCCACCGAAACTCCGCTTATCCTTTTCTTGCCGTGGATGAAAGTGACGGTGTGCGAAAGATGCAGGGGGATGTTGAAATCGTGGAGGCACTGGACAATATTCCGGGTCAACCCGCCGGGGCGGGGGAGTATTTCGAAAACCCCGCAGACATGGGCTCCCTCAAGAGTAAGGCGGCGGGCCATTATCAGCCCGATATCACCGGAACCGAGTATAACCGCCTTTTCGCCGGGCATCAGTCCCTCCATGTTAATCAGCCGCTGCACCGTGCCGGCGGTATAGACCCCCGCCGGGCGGTATCCCGGAATTACCGCCTGAAAGCGGCTGCGCTCGCGGCAGCCCATGGCCAGGACTACCGCCCCGGGTTTCATGGTAAAAGCACCAGTCCGGTTTACCGCTTTAAGGGAACAATCGGGATGGAGGCTTAAGACCATCGTGCCTGTAAGCAGCCTGATCCGGGAGCGGCGCCGCAGCTTTTCAATGAACCTGTGCGCATATTCCGGCCCGGTCAGGCTTTCACCGAAGATGAGGTTGCCGAAACCGTCATGCACGCACTGGTTGAGGATACCTCCGGGCTCATAATCCCGCTCGATGATGACAATATCCTCGGCCCCGGCATCGGCTGCCG
>JAAZHP010000263.1 GCA_012510625.1 Bacillota bacterium | reverse complement strand
CTCTTTCATCAGCGGGCCTCCTTTTCGTCCAGGATCCGCTTGCCCAACCCGGCAAAGAGGCTCCTCCATTCGGGGAGGTGCGCCGCCGCCGGTTCACCTCGCGCATAAAGAGAGGCCAGTTCGCGGTCCCAGGGCAGCTTTAAAAGAACGGGAATTTCTTCCCGGCGGCAGTAGGACTCGATCCTCGCCTCGCCCTCACCACCCATGGAACGGTTAATCACTACCCCTCCGGGAAGGCTCAATTTTTTCAGCAGCTCCACGGCAATGGCGAGGTCGTTTAAGCCGAATGGGGTCGGCTCGGTGACCAGAAGGCAGTAGTCGCTGCCCCGGATCGCCTCCACCACCGGGCAGGAGCTGCCCGGCGCGGCATCGATAATAGTCAGGCTTGAAGGATCGATCGTCTCCTTGACCGCCTTGATCAAGGGAGGCGCAAGCGCCTCTCCCGGGTTCAGCTTTCCGTGAACAAAAGAGATGGAGTCCGCAGCCCCGTGCTCAAGGATGCCGATGGGACGATCCACCTCCCGGATGGCCTTCTCCGGGCAGAAATAGGCGCATCCCCCGCAGCCGTGGCAAAGCTGCTCAAAAACAAGCACCGCCTCTTTCCCCACCATGATTGCATTAAAGGCACAGACCTCGGCACAGAGCCCGCAGTAGCTGCAGCGTTCCTGCGCCACCTGCGGCACGGGAATGGATACCGGCGCGGAGTTCTTTAGCTCAGGCTTTAAAAAGAGGTGCGCATTGGGCTCTTCAACATCGCAATCGAGAAACTGTATTTTCATCTCTTGGGCCAGCACCAGGGCCAGGTTTGTGGCCACTGTAGTCTTGCCGGTCCCGCCCTTGCCGCTGGCTACGGCAATAATCATATCAATCTCCCTTCCCCCCGGGAGCAGGGGCGGGGATATAACCCCGCCCCCTCCGGTATTACAGGCCGCTTACTCTTCTTCCTGCCGCTCAATTTCAGCCAGGCGTTTTTCAATTTCGGCCAGCTCCTTCTTGATGGCCTCCGCCTCGGCCCTCAACTCGACCGCTTCGGCCTTCAGCCATTCAGCTTCATCTACATCCGCACCGGCCTCCTCAACTTCATAAGGGCCGGCCCAGGGAGGCGCTCCGGGGGCATCCCACCAGCTAAAGCAGTAGGGTCCCCAGCCCCAGCCGGGTCTGCCGCGCCAAAAACCGCGCGCTCTTCTGGGGAAGCGTCCCCATCCCCGCCTCCAGAAGCGGGGGCCGTATGGATATCTTCCTCTAAACATCTGTTTTCACCCTCCTTTCCCTACAAGCAGTCATTAATGGCTCAATGCTCCTCTGAACAGCGATGCTCGCCGTGCCGGTGATTGCAGAGACTTTCTCCGGGCTGCAAATTGCCGGACAGGTAATCGGCAATCACCTGTTCCACGGAACCGGTCACGCCGACAACGGATTCAATACCCTGCTCCGCGAAGAGCTCCTGCGCCCGCCGGCCCATCCCGCCGGCAATGATGCATGAGACTCCGTAGCGGGCAAGGAAACCGGGCAGGAAACCGGGCCGGTGTCCGGGATTTTCGATAAGCTCCTTCTTGATCACCCGGTTACCTTCCAGCTCCACCAGGGTATACGCGGCACAGTGTCCGAAATGCTGTGCCACATGGCCGTTATCGGTGGCAATGGCAATTTTCATGGATCACACTCCTTTACGAAATCCTGTCCCCGAAACTGGGATCCGGAATCTTTCTCCCTCTCCCTGGCCCCTCCTTTAGGGGAGAGAATTAACTCCAATTGATGGTTACCGCATCCCGTGATGAGAATCTACCGTCGGTCCTTCAATACCCGGAAGCCTGCCCTCGCGAAAGAGCTGCCAGGTCTGCTGAACCGTCCCGGAAACCCCGCCGTAAACGGCGATCCCTGCCGCCTTGAGGGCGGCCGCGGCATTGGG
>JAAZHP010000262.1 GCA_012510625.1 Bacillota bacterium | reverse complement strand
GCGGATCTGGTTGCCTCCAAGGATGGTTTGATCGAGAGGATCCTGGTACTGGAGGGTAAAGCCGCAGTTGAGGTGGGCGATACTGTATCCAAAGGAGATCTGCTCATCGAGGGGATCGTCGGTCTTGAAGAGGGCATCCTTGATCCAGACGAGCCGGCCCCGGTGCAGGAAGTGAGGGCGCGGGGAGAAGTAGAGGCCAGGGTCTGGTACGAGGCCCGGGAACCGTTAAAACTACGCCAGCTTTCCCGGGAATTTACCGGAGCATCGCAGAAAAGCATTTATCTCCGGTGGAAGGAGAAACAGCTGCGGTTGTGGGGCCCGCCCCGAAATCCGTACAGCTCTGCCCGGCAGGAGGTCCGGATTGCAGGCTGGCGATGGAGGAATCTTTCTTTTCCTGTCGAAGTAATAACTCTTACATATCTCGAGCAGCGCATCGTTCAAAAGACAATCCCCCGTAATGAAGCGCTGCGGATGGCCCGGCAGGAAGCCCGGCAAAAGCTGCGGGCCCAGTTGCCGGAAGGAGTCACTTTTGAGCGGATTTATGAAGAAGAGTATACGGAAAAAGAAACAGAATGGATCCGCGTTGTGGGGGAAACAAGGGAAGAGATCGGGATGGTGAAGCTGCGCCGGTCTTAATTTTTCCCGGAGAGGTAGGGATGCCTTTGGCGGAAAAAGCAGTCAGCCGCACGGTCTTGCTGGAAAGCGGCGAAGAAGCGCTGCAGCTTTTTGGAAAGCACGACCGCTATTTCGACCTGATAGAAGACAATTTCCGCGTCCGCCTGCTGCCAAGGGATTTCGAACTGGTTATTGAGGGCCCGGAAGAAGAGGTGGAGCCGCTCTACCAGATGTTTCAGGAACTGCTGCGCTCTATCCGCCGGGGGCACATACTGTCGAGCCGCGAATTTGAATATGCCCTTAAGTTGACCCGCGAAGGACAGGCTAAAAGCGTTCGTGAACTTTTTAACGAACTGCTGCTGGTAACTCCCCGGGGCAAACAGGTCCGCCCGAAAACCATCGGCCAGAAGCGTTACCTTGAAGCGATGCGCCGGAACGATATTGTTCTCTGCATTGGCCCGGCGGGAACAGGCAAAACCTACCTGGCCCTGGCCATGGCCATCGACAGCCTTAAAAAGAAGCAGGTGCAGCGGCTGATCCTGACGCGCCCCGCCGTGGAGGCGGGAGAGCACCTCGGTTTTTTACCCGGGGACTTTCAGGAAAAAGTTGATCCTTACTTGAGGCCGGTTTATGACGGGCTCTATGATCTTCTGGGCGTGGAGCTCTTTCAAAAGTACCGCGAACGGGGTATAATTGAAGTAGCCCCCCTGGCTTATATGAGGGGGCGTACTCTTGATGATTCATTTGTTATTCTCGACGAGGGGCAAAACGCCACATCCGAACAGATGAAAATGTTTCTCACCCGCCTGGGTTTCGGATCAAAGGCGGTGGTAACGGGGGACATAACGCAGATCGATCTTCCCCGCGAGCGCGAATCGGGTTTGGCCGAAGCGCCGCGTATCCTGGCAGGCATTGAAGGGATCGCCTTGATTTATCTTACTGAGAAGGATGTGGTCAGGCATCCCCTGGTCCAGAATATAATTAAGGCTTATGAGAGATATGAGGCCAATAAGGTGAATGAACCATGAAAACGCTCCCCGGGGTAAGAGAGATAATCGAAAGCTATTTTCCGCCAAGGTGGGATCAGCACACCCAGAGATTAACCCTGGCAGTGGTTATATTCATAATCTTCTACCT
>JAAZHP010000261.1 GCA_012510625.1 Bacillota bacterium | reverse complement strand
GGCCGCAGGCGGCGGCCTGACCCGTGCCGGCCGCGAACTGGTGCGGGAGCTTTCCCGCAAGGGAATGATCCTTGACCTGGCCCACCTGTCAACGCGATCTTTTTTTGAAGCACTCGAGTTAGCAGAGCTGCCGCCGCTGGTGTCGCATGCCAACTCCCGGCAGTTGTGTGAACATCCCCGCAACCTCACCGATGAACAGCTAAAGGCTCTTGCCGCAAAGGGAGGGCTAATCGGGCTGAGCCTCTATCCCCGCTTTATTTCCGGCGACGAGGAGGCAGGCCTGGAGCTGCTGCTGGATCATTTTGTGCATATCGCCGGGTTGATCGGGGTGGAGCATCTTGCCTTTGGATCTGACTTTGACGGCATCGATAGCACCATTGAAGAAATCAAGGATGTATCTGCTTATCACCTTCTTCCGGAAGCTCTTGGCAAGCGAGGCTTCCACCCCCGCGAGGTGGAGCTAATCGCCTGGAATAATGTGAGGCGGATATTGCAAGATAACATGGGTGGGGTACAATGAGCCGTGAGAAACTACACCTCCCGGTAGACCTTCACTTGCACAGCACCGCCTCTGACGGTGCGCTGACCCCGAAGCAGCTCATTGCCCGGGCTGCCGGCGCGGGGCTGGCCGCAGTGGCGCTGACCGATCACGATACACTTGAAGGTATTGAAGAAGCCCTTGAAGCCGGCCGGAGCTACAATCTGGAAGTTATTCCCGGGGTAGAACTAAGCTCCTTTACTGGCGAAGAGGAAATTCACCTGCTCGGATATGATCCACTTTTTCCGGAGAGAATAAGCGAAGTTCTTGAAGAATTGCGCCGCGAGCGCTACCGGCGCATGGAGAAGATGCTGCTCCGCCTGCGCAGGCTTGGATTTCACATAACCAATGCAGAGATTATATCCGAAGCGGGAGCGGCCGCCCCCGGGCGGCTGCACCTGGCCCGGCTGATGGTGAAGCGGGGCTACACTCCCAACTTGGAGACGGCCTTCTCTCAATACCTTTCGCGGGGGCGCCCCGCCTACGTTCCCCGCACCAAACTCGATCCCGCCCGGGCCATCTCCTTGCTGCACCGGGCCGAAGCTGTTCCGGTGTTGGCCCATCCAGGCGCCTCCGGCAGAAAACTTATCCGACATCTCTTAACCCTGGGCCTGCGCGGCATCGAGGCGGTCCACCCGGATCATACCCCGGAGATGGTCCGCTATTATCGCCACCAGGCACAAAAGCTGGGTCTCCTGGTTACCGGGGGTTCCGATTACCATGGAGACCGGGTCTACCGGGCCGGCAATATCGGAGCTATCACTGTACCCTATAGATGCCTTGCCGCCATTAAAAAAGCGCCGCGCGGCCTCTCATTTAAAATACAATGAGCATTTCCCGCCCTCTCGCGGGGCAGAATGAAATGGTAGATAATTTATGTAATGACCTTTGTATAAACGGCTTTGCTTTAACAGGAGCTGTACAGATGACAGGTAAATTTATTTTCAGTATGCAGATCATGTTTCTGGGCTTATCAGTAGTTATGGTTGTACTCTTCACCCTTTACGGGCTTATGGTCCTCTTTAACCGTTTCTTTTCCCGCATGCCGGCAAAAAAAGAGGATAATAATCTGAGCAACAAAGATGAAAAGCCTGTGACCATAAAATCCACCGCAGAAGACCTGCCGCCTCAGCTCGTTGCGGCCATCTCAGCCGCAGTATACTGCTACAGGACGGCGCATACCGCTCCTGAGAGTTGCGAGAGCTTTCAGGAAAAAAGGCCCAATATGGATGGCTCCCGCTGGTTGGCCGCCGCCCGCAGAGACATTATGGAAAGCAGAGAGCGCCTGGTTATTTCAAGGAGGGATAGAACTTGAAGAAATATAAAGTCACTGTCGACGGCCGGATTTTCAATGTGGCCGTAGAAGAGGTCACGGCTCCCGATTCGGTGCTAAACAGGGGTTCCGCCCGCCGGATAGAAGACTTTCCCGCACATCCGCCAGAGAGTAAAACCGAATCTCAGCCACGCCGCCCTTCAGCCGATGGCTTCCGAAACGTGGAAGCGCCCATGCCCGGCTCCATAGTCGATATCGTGGTAAATATTGGCGACGAGGTGAAAGAAGGGGATGTTCTCCTGATCCTGGAGGCAATGAAAATGGAAAATGAAATCACTGCCCCTCAAGCGGGCACGGTGCGCGAAATTTATGTAACAGCCGGGAATACTGTCGCCACCGGCGATATACTAATGGCGCTTTCTTAGGACTATGCCGTGTCGATATCAATGGCAGGAAGGGATCTGGGATGGGAGAACTGCTTGGCGAATTTATTCACAGTACCGGCTTTTCGCACCTCACTCTGCCTGAACTGGCCATGATTGCCATAGCCTGCGGGCTTCTCTATCTGGGCATTGTGCGAAAATACGAACCGCTGCTCCTGGTGCCCATCAGTTTCGGGATGCTGCTGGCAAACCTTCCTCTCACCGGCCTTCTCCTTCCGGAAGAGCCGGGAAGAATCGGGGGGTTGCTTTCTTATATATCCTTTGGCCTGGAAAAAGGAATCTATCCGCCGCTAATCTTCCTGGGGATCGGCGCTCTAACCGACTTCGGACCGCTCATCGCCAATCCGGTGACACTTTTACTGGGCGCTGCCGCCCAGCTAGGCATCTTCACCACCTTTGCCGGGGCTTACCTCCTGGGATTTAGCGCCCCGCAGTCGGGGGCCATCGGGATCATCGGCGGAGCCGACGGCCCTACGGCCATTTTTGTGGCCAGCCGTTTGGCGCCTGAACTACTGGGCTCAATTGCCATCGCCGCCTACTCCTATATGGCCCTGGTGCCCATCATTCAACCACCCATTATGAAGCTGCTGACCACAAAGAAAGAGCGCGCAGTGGTGATGAAGCAGCTGCGGCCTGTTTCTAAAACTGAAAAAATTATTTTTCCCATTGCAGTGATCATTATTTCAGGCCTGCTCCTGCCTTCGGCGGCACCGCTGCTGGGAATGCTCATGTTCGGAAACCTGCTGCGCGAAAGCGGGGTTACTGAACGTTTAAGCAGGACCGCCCAGACAGAGCTGAACAATATCATCGTCATATTACTGGGCCTATCCGTGGGCGCCAAGGCTACGGCTGAATATTTCCTGACCTGGAATACGATTCTGATCATTGTCCTCGGACTGGCCGCCTTTGCTTTCGGCACCGCGGGGGGAGTTCTTATGGGCAAGCTGCTCTACCTCATCACCGGGGGAAAAATCAATCCGCTCATCGGCTCCGCAGGTGTTTCCGCCGTGCCCATGGCTGCAAGGGTATCCCAAACCCTGGGCAAAGAGGCCAACCCCAACAATTACCTGCTCATGCACGCTATGGGCCCGAATGTCGCCGGGGTGATCGGCTCGGCCGTAGCCGCAGGAATC
>JAAZHP010000260.1 GCA_012510625.1 Bacillota bacterium | reverse complement strand
TTTTTACACAATTTCTGAAGTGTAGATTTTTGCCATCCTGATGCGGCACCAGCCGTCTTCAAACTCAATGGGTATTATTTCAGGGGGCATGCTTCCGTTCTGCTCCATGGAATACATCACCGCATTGGCAATGGGGCAGCTGAGCGGCTGCTTGCCCCGGCTGGTAAAGCCCTCGGTAATGCTCTTGAGGCAGCAGCCCTTCACCCGTAAGGTCACCGATACATCGTCTTCTTCCATTTCTGCTTCCTCAACAAACCCATTGTCCTTCATCCACTTAACCAGCCCCGGCGTATCTTTGAGATCGCTTACCGCATCTTTGAAGAAAGAGACGCCGACAGTAGTCATCCGGTAACGGGCACCCCGGCCCCGCTCATCATAGAACTCTTTTTGGGATTCGTATATCAGCGTATCTTTAAATCTGTCCAACAGGCTCATAGTTATTTACCCTCCTGGTTATCCGGTGTAGAATAATAAGGCACCCCGTATTTCTCTTTGAATACCAGTTCATTTATGGGCAGCCGCGGCCTGGCCTTGGGGACCCTGGCCGGGTGTCCGATTGAGATGATGCTGACGGTCTTGAAATCGTCAGTGATCCCAAAACGCTCGTTTAATACCCTTTCATCGCGGACATCAATGCAAGGAGCAACCAGCCAGCAGGCGCCCAGGTTCAATGCGGTAATGGCAAGAAGCATGTTTTCAATTGCGGCGGAAACGTCGAAGGGGGTATCCCATACCTCTTTCTTGCCCAGGACGATGAGAATAACATCCGATTCATTAACAAAAGCCGAGACGTCACCCGAGGTTAACTTTTTAAAGACCGCTTCTCTCTTGGCCTCGTCTTTCAGGGCGGTAAACCTGGCATGCATTTGCTTGCTCAGAAACTCACCGGTAAATCTCCGCCCGCTGCCCCGGCGGCAAAGGTCGGACAGAAATTTCTTGTTTTTCTCATCCCTGACCACGATGAATCTCCAGGGCTGAGCATTCTCTCCGGAAGGCGCCTGGCGGGCGCTCTCCAGAATTATGTCCAGATCTTCATCGGAAACCCTGTCCTTCGTGTAATGCCTGATGCTTCTCCGGTCATTGATCACCTTTATAAAGATCTCCTTGACATCACTCATCGCGAACTCCTCCTTTTCTAGAAGTATTGTTCTTGGGAACCATCTTCTTCTCTTAAATATCCATTGCCTTTCGTGGATGAGGGAGGGACACGCCTCAGTTTAATCTTACTACAGCTCTGCCTATCCGGCAATGTTAAAGGCGTCCCACCGGTTATTGATCATTGTATATTTATTGCAAAATTGATGCCAACGAGCATCTTCATTGAATCGGCCCGGTTGAAAGCGCTACTAGAGAGAAAACATTTAAATATGAAACGGGCACATTGAAACTTGAAAAGTTTTCATGATATAATCGAAATGCATATGCTGTTATCCCACAACTGGCATACAGGTGATAAAATTATGAATCGTTTGGCCATTATTGCTCCCGATGAAGAACTTGCTCTGCTGTGTAAAGAAGTTGTCAAGCAAATGAATTGTAAAGCCGAGATCAGCATCAGGGTCGGCGCAACCAACCAGGGAGTGGCCCTGGCCAGGATAGAGAAAGAAAAAGGCGCTGAAGTAATTATTTCACGCGGCGGCACCGCAATGATGATCCGTGATGAGATCCCTGAACTACCCGTTATTGAAATTAAAGTAACCGCTTACGATCTCATCTACAGCTTGAACAGCGCCCGCAACCTGGGCCATAACGTAGTCGTAGTAGGTTTTGAAAATGTTATCGAGTCCATTAAAGGCATCGACCGGGTCCTTCAGGATATGAGCCGAATCAATATTATCACCTGTAAGGTTAAAACAGAAGAGGAAATTGCAGAAGTGGTTAAGAGCGTCGCCGGCAGTTTGGGAACAGAAGACCTGGTTTTCATTGGCGGCAACCTGGTAGCGGAGAAAGCCAGGGAAATTGGCTGTCCATCCATAGTCCTGCAATCGGCCGCTGAAAGTATTGTCCAGGCCATAAATGAGGCCATGCTGCTGGCCAGGTCCATCTATTCAGAAAAAAGAAGAACCAACGAATTCAAGACAATACTGGATCATATCTCAGACGGCGTCCTGGCGGTAAACAGCAAGGGAGAGGTTACCGTCTATAACAATGCCGCAGAAAAAATCATGGGACGGCCCAAAGATGAAGTCCTCCATTTTTCGGTTCAAGATGTAATTCAAAATACGCGCATGCATGATGTGCTTGAATCCGGCAATGAAGAAATGGGCGTTCTCCAGGAGATTAACAACACCACCATCGTCACGAATCGCATACCCATATTGGTGGACGGGAAAACCGTGGGAGCGGTGGCTACCTTTCAAGATGTGACGATGCTACAGCAGCTTGAGCAGCAGGTGAGACGGAAGCTTTCCCGCCGGGGCCTGGTGGCCAAGTGGACCTTTGCCGATATTATTGGAACAGGCCCGGCAATGACCAGGACTATCAAGCGCGCTCTAAAATATGCAGAAGTAGATAACACCATCCTGCTTCTTGCCGAAACCGGCAGCGGCAAGGAAATGTTTGCCCAAAGCATACACCAGAAAAGCAGGCGGAAAAACGGGCCCTTTGTGGCGATCAACTGCGCCGCCCTGCCGGAAACACTTCTTGAAGCCGAGCTCTTCGGTTACGTCGAAGGCGCTTTTACGGGAGCCGTAAAGGGCGGCAAGGCCGGTCTTTTTGAGCAGGCTCATGGAGGCACTATCTTTCTTGACGAAATTGGTGAGATATCCAAGCAGATGCAGACACTTTTTTTACGTGTCTTGCAGGAGAAAGAAGTGCGCAGGCTGGGAGACGATAAATTTATTCCCATCGACGTGCGAGTGATCGCGGCATCAAACCAGAACCTGGGCCGTCTTGTACAGGAGGGCCATTTCAGATCCGACCTCTATTACCGGATTAACGTGCTCAACCTGGAGATTCCCCCTCTCAGGGAGAGAAAGGAAGATATCCCCTTGCTGGCAGCCAATATCCTTAAAAGGTACAACCGCTCCAGCTCGCAGCACCTGGCCTTCACGACCGAAGCGCTCGAGCTCCTGCAGCTTTACGACTGGCCGGGAAATGTAAGGCAGCTGGAGAACGTTTTGGAGCGATTGATCGTTATCGCCGAGGACAATGTCATTACCGGGGCCAACGTGGAAGCCGCCCTGGCCGGAGAACTGCAGGTCGATGAGATCGATTACAGGCAAATGACTGTAACAAGCTCCATTAACGGCAGTGATACCACAAACCGGCATGCAACCTTCAATGATAAACAGCTGGAAGAGATCTCTCCCCAGAAAAACCAATACGATGAGGGGCTTCTGTCCAAAATTGAAAAGGAAACCATTATAAAGGTCCTTGAGCAGGTAAACGGAAGGAGACAGGAAGCGGCCAGAATCCTGGGCATCAGCAGTACCACGCTCTGGCGCCGGTTGAAAAAACTGGGGATCGATTAGCAAGTAAACGCGAATCCCCCCGGTGATGCTACACCCTCAGCCGCAAGCGGAAAGAGGGTTAAATCCCGGGGGGACCCTTATATATAAACCCTATTGCAGGGATTTCGGCCGGGAGCCGGGGCAGCCCGTGTCATGAAATGTTTTGACCATTCCCCGGCTCCCTTCCTCAAGAGCGCTTACGGTGCCGGTAAGATCAATCCTTCTTTCATCATCGTCTTGGTCAATTGCTGTGAACGGCGGATAGTCGCCTCCGCCTTTTTGTAGATCTCGTCACGGCTTAACTTTACCCTGGCCACGCCTTCCTCGATGGCCTTCATGGCCGTGGCTGTGGCCACGCGGGGGAAGACTTCCCACATATCCATGGTCGGCAGAATTTTTTCAGGATCCATTCCGCCGCCTGGCGCGCAGGCAGCCAGCTCTTCGGCGGCGGCAATGCACATGCCGTCGGTGATGGTTGTAGCATGGACATCCAGCACTCCCCGGAAAATTGCCGGAAATCCAAGGGAGTTGTTCACCTGGTTGGGAAAATCAGAGCGGCCGGTGGAGACAATCGCCGCCCCGGCTTCCTTGGCTTCCCAGGGCCAGATTTCCGGGTTGGGGTTGGCGCAGGCGAAAACGATGGCCTTGCCGGCCATGGAAGCCACCCATTCCTTCTTGATCGTGCCGGGACCCGGCTTGGAGAGAGCAATGAGCACGTCCGCTCCCTGCATGGCTTCTGCCGCTCCGCCCACCAGGCCGGCCGCATTAGTCTTGCGGCACATTTCCCACTTGAGCGGGTGGCCTTCCAGGTCGCTGCGCCCCTTATGGAGGGTGCCCTTGCTGTCTACCATGATCACCTTGCCCGGATCAACACCGGCGGCTATGAGCAGGCGGATGGTGCAGAGGTTGGCCGCCCCGGCTCCGTTCATTACTAACTTGACATCGCCAATCTTTTTCCCCACGATCTTTAACGCATTAATCAGCCCCGCCAGGGTAACCAGGGCCGTGCCCTGCTGGTCATCATGCCAGACCGGTATATGGCACTCTTCCCGCAGGCGGTCCAGGATATAAAAGCACTTGGGGCTGGCGATATCCTCCAGGTTTATCCCGCCGAAGCAGGGCTGCAGCATTTTGACAAACTTGATCAGCTCATCGGGGTCCTTGGTATCTACGCAAATGGGAAAGGCGTCCACGCCGCCAAGGTATTTAAATAATAGCGCCTTTCCTTCCATGACCGGCATGCTCGCTTCGGGACCGATGTCGCCCAAGCCCAGAACCCGCGTTCCGTCTGAAACAACGGCCACGAAATTGCTCTTATTGGTATACTTGTAAACATCATCCTTGTTTTCGGCAATAGCCCTGCAGGGCGCAGCCAC
>JAAZHP010000033.1 GCA_012510625.1 Bacillota bacterium | reverse complement strand
GGCGATATGGTAATGCTATATGCGACAGCCGTCTGCAATAACCAGCCTGCTTAGCGGGCCGGGCATGCCCGGCCCCTACAACTGTAACCGTGACCATTTCCTGGACGGGCGGGGATGGGACCCCGCCTATACCCCCCTGTTTCACCTAATTTGTAGGGGCGGCTCATGAGCCGCCCGCGAACGTACCGGAAAACAATACAAATAACTCATTAGAGCAAAGGGCCTTTACTATAGTCAGTTTATTGCTTCTATATTCCGGCTTCTGACTTCCTGTATAGTTGACAATTCGGAAACGAAATGTTAGAATCCTAAGCAATGTTTTATTGAGGAGTAGGAAGCATGCCCGACAAAGTAGAAGCTATCGCCGAGCTGGTCGTTTTGCTGCCTATGTTTATGAAAACACTGCTGGAAGATAGCAGCATCAAAACAACCGCAGGATTAAATGCGAGCGAAAAGAAAACCCTGATGTGCATCTGCAAAGATGAAGGCGTCACCATGAGCGAATACAGCAAAAGATTGGGGCTGGCCCGGGGCTCTTTTACCGCCGTCGCCGACAGCCTGGAAAAAAAAGGACTGGTGAAGAGGGTCTCCGGATCCGATGACCGCAGAAAGTGCGCCCTGATTTTAACGAAAAAGGGGAAGCGCGTTGCCCGGGAAATTGATACCCAATTCAAGCAGCATATTGCCGCCAGTTTGGCCCGGTTGTCCGAAGCTGATCT
Source organism: Bacillota bacterium (assembly GCA_012510625.1). Classification (GTDB taxonomy): domain Bacteria; phylum Bacillota; class Dethiobacteria; order DTU022; family DTU022; genus JAAZIN01. The sequence goes on along the minus strand of JAAZHP010000033.1, from coordinate 4,128 downwards.
GAACAATCTGCGGCAAGCCCTGGAAACTATCACCGCCACCATAGAAAAATTAAACAAGAGAGGGAATTGCTAAAGATGAAGCAGCAGCTGGATCGAACTTATATCCTGGATTCAATGCCCGTCTATAAAGCTATCTGGACCCTGGGCCTCCCGACAATGATGGCCATGCTGGTGCAGGTTATCTATAACATGACCGACACTTTCTTTATCGGCAAGCTAAACCAGCCGTACATGGTCGCGGCCATATCCATATCCATGCCCATATTCATGCTGATCCAGGGATTTGGCAATATCTTTGCCGTCGGGGGAGCATCGCTCATATCGAGGCTGCTGGGAAAGGGGGACCGCGCGGGCGCCAGCCGGGCCGGCGCGGTAGCCTTCTGGTCGGCGGCAGTTGTCTGCACCATTGTCTCCATAATTGGCCTCATCTTTATTGAGCCCATATTGATGTCTGCCGGCGCCAGTGAGAATACCATTGGCTTCGGGAAAAGCTATCTCTTCATCATGCTCCTGGGCAGCCCCTTTATCGGTTTAAAGATGGCCCTGGCGGGCCTGCTGCGCTCTGAAGGAGCAACCAGGGAAGCGATGATCGGCATGGCCAGCGGCTCCCTGCTGAATATAGCCCTGGACCCTATTTTTATCTTTCTGCTGAAAATGGATGTGGCCGGGGCCGCCATTGCCACGGTAATCGGCAACATTGTGGGATTCCTATACTGCCTCTCTTTCTATACCAGGAAAAGAGGAGTAGTCTCCATCTCCTGGAAACATTTCCGCTTTGACCGGGAGGCCTATTCAGAGATTTTAAAGATCGGCATCCCAGCCTCCATCGGGATGATCCTGACAAGCACCGGTTTTGCCATAGGCAATGTCTTTGCAGCCGGTTTCGGAGACGATGTGGTGGCCGCCAACGGGGTGGCCAAGCGAATCTCCAATATTACCGTCATGCTCGCCATGGGCATGGGCCACGGCTGCCAGCCCCTGATGGGTTTCAGCTACGGGGCTAAAAAATATAACCGCCTGCTGGAGACAATCAAAAAAGCGATCCTCAGCGGTACGATCATGTGCACCGCTTTCGCCATTCTCTTCTATACTTTTTCGGATTTCTGGATCAAGGTTTTTATTAACGATCCCATCGTCATCGAGCTGGGCGCAAAAATCATCAGGTCCTTTGCCCTGGGCATGCCCGTCCTGGCAGCCCAGTTTCTCCTTATGTCCATGTTTCAAGCCCTGGGCAAAGGCGCGCAATCCCTGGTCATCGCCGTGAGCCGGCAAGGCCTCTTCTATGTTCCCTTCCTGGCCATCTTCAGCTCCACGTGGGGCTTTAACGGCTTTATCCGCGCCCTGCCGGCGTCAGATGCGGCTACGACGCTTCTTTCAGTAATTCTCTTTCTATTCTTAATAAAAGAATTTCAATCCCACCGCCTGGAAAGAGAAAGAACCCTGCCCCTGGAATTAAGCGGGGAGCTCTGCGGATCTTCTCCCCCCTGCGATCACCGGTAGGCTTCTCCGCTCTCCGGATTAAAGAGATGCAGCTTATCCCGCTCCAGGTGCAGAATGATGGGGCCGCCGGGGCGCGCCGCCGTCTCCGGGTTCACCCTCGCCGCCAGGCGCAGATCGCCGATACGGGTATAGAGAATCACCTCCGCGCCCAGCGGTTCGATTAGCTCAACCTGCGCTTCGACAAAAACCTTTTCCTGCCTTGCGGGAATGAAAGCGCTGTCCTCCAGGTTTTCCGGCCGGATACCCAGGATCGCCTTTTTACCGGCCAGTTTGTGTTTTTCGATAATCTCCTTCAGCCCCCAGCCGGCCTCTATGGAAAAGTGCGGCGAAACAAGTTTATAGCTGTCAGCGATGGCCACCTCCAAGAAATTCATGGCCGGGCTGCCGATGAAGCCGGCTACAAAGAGGTTGACCGGCCGGCGGTAGATCTCCTGGGGCGTTCCGATCTGCTGAACTTTTCCATCTTTCATGATCACGATCCGGTCGGCCATGGTCATGGCCTCGGTCTGGTCATGGGTAACGTAGATAACGGTGGAGCCCAGCTCCTGGTGTAGCTTGCAGATCTCTGTGCGCATCTGCACTCTCAGCTTGGCGTCGAGGTTGGAAAGGGGTTCGTCCATCAGAAAGACCTTGGGGTTGCGCACAATGGCCCGGCCCAGGGCCACCCGCTGCTTCTCGCCGCCTGAAAGCTGCTTCGGCTTCCGGGCCAGGAGCCCTTCAATGGATAGAATTTTGGCCGCCCGGCGCACCCGCTCTTCAATTACTTTCCGGGGATACTTCCGCAGCTTGAGGCTGAAGGCCATGTTTTCATAGACATTCATATGCGGGTAAAGGGCGTAATTCTGAAAGACCATGGCGATATCGCGGTCCTTCGGGGGAACGTCGTTGACCAGCCGGCCGTCTATATGGACTTCTCCCGTGGTAATCTCTTCCAGGCCGGCAATCATCCGCAGAGTAGTGGTTTTACCGCATCCCGACGGCCCGAGCAGGACAACAAATTCCCTATCCTCAATGGCAGCGCTTAAACTCTCTACGGCCACGACATGGTCAAACCTTTTGGTCAGCTCTTTCAACACTACCCTGGCCATTGTTTAACCTCCTTAAAACAATCTCTCAAACATGCTCCGTTTTTAATAAGTTCACATATTACTTTCCGGCCCCTATTTTTCCAGGAGCACCGTGACTTCGTAAGAGCCGCCTTCCGCCGGCGGCGGGAGAATGATCCGGGAGGGGATCTCTTTGCCGTCCACGATGATCCGGGCTTTCCCCTTGCAAATACCTCTTGGCTTACGCACCTCGATGTCATAACTTGCCCCCCGGAAGATCCGTTCAGCCCGATAGCCCTCCCAGTCTGCCGGGAGGCAGGGATCGATCAACAGCCCCTCCCATGCAGGCCTGATGCCCAGGATCCAGTTGACAAAAGCGCGCCAGGCCCAGGCGGCGGTGCCGGTGAGCCAGGAGTGGCTGCCCCGGCCAAAGCGGGGATGATCCGGCCCAAAAATGAACTGGCAGTAGACATAGGGCTCCACGCGGTAGAGCTCCGCCCCCGCGCTCCGGGCCGCCCGCGGCGGCAGGATCTGGCGGTAATAGCGGTAAGCAAGATCCCCCCGGCCGAGCATGGCCTCGGCGATGATGGCCCAAGTATGAGCATGGCAGAATATGGCCCCGTTCTCTTTAAGCCCGGGCGGGTAGTTGAGCAGGGAGCCCACGCCTTTGGGAAAAGAGCGGTAGGGCGGATGAAGCAGCTTCAGGCCGCGCCCGGTATCGAGATGCTTTCGCACCGCGTCCATGGCCAGCCGCCCTCTCTCCTCGCCGGCCACCCCGCTGATCACCGCCCAGCTCTGGGCATTGAGATAGATCTTCCCCTCTTCATTTTTCGCCGATCCGAGAGCCTCTCCCGCGTCATTAAAGGCCCGTACATACCAGCCGCCGTCCCAGGCCGCTTCGTTGACCCTTTCCCTGATGGAGCCGGCCAGTTCGCAGAAGCGCCGGCTCTCTTCAATGTTTCCTTTAAGAGCGGCCATCTCGGCCATCTCCATGGCCACCAGGTGCAGTTGGAAAGCCGTCCAGACGCTCTCGCCCCGGCCCTCCCGATCCACCTCGTCGAGGCAGTCGTTCCAGTCGGCGTGAAACATGCGGGGCAGGCCGCGCGGCCCCAGGTTTGAGCGGGTATAATCGACAGCCCGCACCAGGTGCTCGTAGAGGCTGCCTCTGCCTCCCCCGATATAGGGGACGGTCTCGTCGAGGATGCCGCGGTCACCCGTCTCCTTGATATAGCTGCTGACAGCATGGATTAGCCAGAGGTGATCATCGGAGTAGGGGGTGGGATCCCCCTTCCCCACCACGGGAAAAAAGAGGTGGTAGCTGTGCCCGTCGGGATACATGTTGGCAGCCAGCAGCTTGATTTTTTCCCGGGCCTCGCCGGGCGCCGCGTGCAGCACCCCCAGGGTGTCCTGGCAGCTGTCGCGGAAGCCGATGCCCCGGAAAGTGCCGGTATGGAAATAGGAGGCATAGCGCGACCAGTCGAAGGCGATGCGGCATTGGTACTGGTTCCATATATTGATCATTCCGTTGGCCTCGCTGTCCGGCGTCTCCACGCGGAAATGGGCCAGGTATTCCTGCCAGCGT
>JAAZHP010000259.1 GCA_012510625.1 Bacillota bacterium | reverse complement strand
GTAGCCGGATTCCTGGGGCCGATGGCGGCCGCCGCCCTGGCCGACCGCAGCGGCAGCTATAGCCCCGCCTTCCTGATCGGACTGGCGGCAACCCTGCTCTGCTTTTTGCTGAGCCTCATTTTGCAGCGCCGCATCCAGGCTGCGGCAGATTCTACTGCCGGAATAAGTTGTGGCCCGGAAAGTACCGGAAGACTTATACAGAGGGATTGATTGTTTGCTGAAGAACTAGACAGAAGAGCCAATAAAGCGAGGATGAGAAGAAATGCCTGGAATGGGAGTGAACCCGGTTGAACGGTAAGATTACCATTGGGAAGCTGGCTGTTCTGCTGGCGGTAAGCGATCCGGTTGAAGAGCGGGAACTTGTTCAAATTGCCGGAAAAGTTGGCTACAAGTTTTACAAGGGCAAGGCCGGGTCCATGGATTCTGAAAAAATATTTGCTGCCGTCGAGACTGCGGCTAAAAGAAGAGGGCTGGTGCAGGACCAATACCGGGAGGAACATGCCATTTACCATGCCCTTCTCGATGCTTTTCACGGCGTTTGCCGCGGCGAGGTGGCCCTGGGAAGCATCCTGCGCAGCGCCGGCTTGATCTTCAGCATCGTGCGGGGGCCGCGTATTGCGGAGGATTACTCCGACGGTGAATGGCTGGCGGTAGCCCTTTACGGGACTATCGGCGCCCCGATCAAGGGTTATGAACACGAAGTAATGGGGCTGGGCATTAACCATATCTGAAGAAGGTCCTAATAACTGTTTGCCGGTCCCATCTTTTTGTGTTATAATTTTAACGGAAGAGAAAAATTTTTCGTGCTTCAACAATATATAGGCTGTCGCCGGATCTACTCAAAGTCATGAGCCATGAGGGAGTAGAGACGCAATCCGTTTGCGTTCTGCTCCCTTTTGTTTTGAGGAGAAGGAGAAAAGGAGATGCCAGCGCAAAATTCAGCAGACAAAGTACTTATCGACGGTGAAAATTTAACCCTGGAGCAGATCCTGGCTGTGGCCCGGAGAAGAGCTCCGGTAGCCCTGCACCCCTCCGGCCGGGAAAAACTGCTTAAATCAAGAGCGATCGTGGAAAATATCCTCGCACAGGAGAAAGTCGTTTACGGTGTTACCACTGGATTTGGCCGTTTCAGCGATGTTTTAATTTCACGGGAAGACAGCGATACCCTGCAGGAAAACATTATCATGAGCCACGCCTGCGGAGTGGGTGAACCGCTGCCCCACGAGGTGGTCAGGGCAATGATGCTCCTGAGGGCCAATTCGCTGACTAAGGGCTTTTCCGGGGTCCGGATTGAAGTGGTAGAGCTTCTGCTAAATATGCTCAATAAAGAGATTCACCCGGTTGTTCCGGGCAAGGGATCGGTCGGCGCCAGCGGAGACTTAATCCCGCTGGCCCATATTGCCCTGGCCATGATTGGTTTGGGCGAAGTGGAGTACTGCGGCAAGCCAGTCTCTTCGAAAGAGGCGCTTCAAAAAGCCGGGCTGCGGCCGCTTAAACTGACAGCCAAAGAGGGGTTGGCCCTGATTAACGGGACGCAGTATATGAGCGCCCTGGGTTCCCTGGCTTTTCTTGATGCCATCGAGCTCTTCAAATCCGCCTCTATTGCCGCGGCAATGACTTTTGAAGCGCTGGAGGGAATAGTTTCAGCTTTTGACCCGAAAGTGCACGAACTGCGGCCTCACGGCGGACAGAGGATCTGTGCCGCCATGATGCTTAAGCTGCTCCAGGGGAGCGATCTGCTGACCCGGCGGGAACAGAAGCGGATTCAGGATGCCTATACTCTGCGCTGCATTCCCCAGGTGCACGGCGCCACCCTGGATGCGTTAAAATATACCCAGGGTGTTCTTGAAATTGAAATCAACTCCGCTACCGACAACCCCTTGATATTCCCGGAGAGCGGAGAGGTGATCAGCTGCGGCAATTTTCACGGGCAGCCGCTGGCCCTGGCTCTTGACTTTCTGGCTATAGCTGTAAATGAACTGGGCAATATCTCCGAGCGGCGGATCGAGAGGCTGGTTAATCCGGCCCTGAACAACGGGCTGCCGGCTTTTCTCACCGAAAACGGAGGTTTAAATTCCGGGCTGATGCTTTTGCAGTATGCCGCAGCGGCGCTTGTTTCCGAAGGCAAGGTCCTGGCCCACCCGGCCAGTGTGGATTCCATACCCACTTCGGGCAATCAGGAAGATCACGTGAGCATGGGTTCTATCGCCGCTTACAAGGGCCGGCAGGTGGTGCGAAACATTGCCTGGGTTATTGCCGCCGAGCTGCTGGCGGCGGCCCGGGCGATGCGCTTTATCTCTCACCGCCCCGGCTTGGGCAGCGGCGCCGCTTTCCGGCTGCTTAGCGGAATCCTCCCGCAGGATGACGGCGACCGGATTCTCTATAAAGATTTACAGTCTGTTTACGAACTTATGCAAAGCGGCCGGATTGTCCGCGAGGTTGAAGAAGCGGCCGGCAGTCTACTGCCGTTGTAGAATAAGATACATGCGCTGTATCCGCAGAAAGGCGGGGATGAGAAAAAGTGAAAGCTGACTTTGCAGTGATTAATGCCGGGCAGCTGATTACTGCTGCCGGTTACAGCGAGAGGCCGAAGCGAGGCCCCGAGCTGAATGAACTGGGCATTATCAATGACGGCGCTGTAGCGGCCAAAGAGGGCCTGATTGTCGCCGCCGGCTCCACCGCTGACGTGATGAAGCAGGTTGAATTGACCGGAGATGCCATGCTCATCGACGCCGGCGGCAAGGTGGTGCTGCCCGGCCTGGTGGATCCGCATACGCACCTGGTTTTTGCAGGGTCTCGCGAAGATGAATTTGAGATGAAAATCAAGGGAGCGGCCTACCTGGATATCCTGGCCCGGGGCGGCGGCATCCTCAGCACCGTGCGCTCCACCAGGGCTGCCGGCGAAGACGAGTTGATCCGGATAGGGGAGAAATACCTCGCCGAGATGCTTTCCCAGGGCACCACCACCGCCGAGGTCAAGAGCGGCTATGGGCTTACAGTTGCCGATGAACTGAAGCAGCTGCGGGCTATCCGGTCCCTGCAGAAGATGCAGCCGGTGGAGCTGGTGCCCACTTTTTTGGGCGCTCATGCTATTCCCGAAGAATACAAGGGTAAACCGGATGCTTTTGTCGAATTGGTTATCGGCGAGATGCTGCCGGCGGTGGCCTGTTCGGGCCTGGCGGAATGCTGTGATGTTTTCTGCGAGGAGGGTGTTTTTAGTGTGGAGCAAAGCCGCCGGGTTCTGGAGGCGGCGCGGAAGTTGGGCTTTGCGCTGAAGCTGCATGCCGACGAAATCGTCCCCCTCGGAGGGGCGGAGCTGGCGGTGGAGCTGGGAGCCCTTTCAGCAGACCATCTCGTGGCTGTTACGCCGCGGGGAATTGAAAGGCTTGCCGCCTCGAATACGGTGGCTGTACTCTTGCCGGCTACCACGTTCTGCCTTATGGGGAGTAAATATGCTCCCGCGAGAGAGATGATTGCTGCGGGGGTGGCCGTGGCCCTGGCCGGTGACTTTAACCCGGGGAGCTCTCCGGTCAACTCCCTGCCGGTGGTGATGGGGATAGCCTGCCGGCAGTTAAAGATGACCCCGGCCGAGGCAATTTCGGCGGTAACGATTAATGCGGCCCATGCTATCGGGCGGGCTTCCGAACTGGGCAGCATCGAAGTGGGCAAGAAAGCCGACCTGGTGATTTTTGACGCCGCCGATTACCGCAGCATCGCCTACCGTTTTGGAACCAACCTGGTCGACAAGGTGATCAAGGCAGGCCGCCTGGTTGCAGGAGGAAAATCATGAAACTAATCGAATGCGTTCCCAATTTCAGTGAAGGCCGGCGCCCGGAGGTTGTCCAGGAGATCGCCCGGGCGATAATATCTGTCCCGGGGATAAAGATGCTTGATCAATCCTCCGACGCCAGCCACAACCGCAGCGTTTTTACCTTCGCCGGCGAACCCGCTGCGGTAAAGGAAGCCGCCCTGCGGGCAGCCCGGCGGGCGGCGGAGCTTATCGATATGGAGCAGCACCGCGGGGAGCATCCGCGCATCGGCGCCACCGATGTGATCCCGCTGGTGCCCATAAGCGGCGTCTCCATGGATGAATGCGTAGCCCTGGCGCGGGAACTGGGCCGGGAAATTGGCGAAAAGCTGGGCATCCCGGTCTACCTTTATGAAGAGGCGGCCCTTGCGGCAGAAAGGAAGAACCTGGCCGCGGTGCGCCGCGGTGAATATGAAGGGCTCAAGGAGGCGATCAGGCAACCGGACCGCCGGCCCGATTTTGGACCGCCGCGGCTGCATCCCACCGCGGGGGCTACCGCCGTGGGCGCGCGCCCCCCGCTGATTGCCTTTAATATAAACCTCAACTGCAGCGATGTTAAGGTGGCCCGCAGAATAGCCCGGTCCATCCGGGGCAGCAGCGGTGGCTACCCCAGCATCAAGGCCCTGGGAGTTTTGATCGAAGAAACCGGCGCCGCCCAGGTGACGATTAATGTATGCGATTACCGCCTGGTCTCGCTGGCGCGTATTTTTGAAACGGTGAAGAGCGAGGCTGCCCGCTATGGCGTGGCCATCAGCAGCAGCGAGATTGTCGGTTTGCTCCCCATGGAGGCGCTGCTCGATGCGGCGGCCTTCTATCTGCGCCTGCAGGGCTTCCATTCCGGGCAGGTGCTGGAGAAAAGATTGACTGAAATTTAAAGCTTCACTGCAGTTGAAAGGAGATCAGGCCTTGTATATTGAAATGACGGTGCAGGAATTCTTGGATGAGCTGGCCTCTGATTCACCGGCTCCGGGCGGTGGCAGCGTTTCCGCCCTTGCCGGCAGCATCGCCGCCTCCCTGCTGGCCATGGTAGCCCGCTTTACTGCCGGGAGGTGCGGCGGCGGGGAAAAGGAGCTGCAGGTTCAAAAATATTTAAGGGAATCGATCCGGCTTCAGAGCTTATTGCAGCAGGATGTCGACGCGGATACCGCGGCCTACAACCGCGTTGTGGCGGCATACCGGATGCCCAGGGAAAACGCAGCGCAAAAAGAAGAACGATCCCGCGCTATCCAGGAGGCGCTGCAGGAAGCAACGCGGCTTCCGCTGCAGGTGGCGCAGAGCTCCCTGGAGATTTTGCGTTTATCCCTCTGGGCGATTGCGGAGGGCAACCCCAATACCTGGAGCGATGCTTACGTGGCGGCCTTGATGGCCCAGAGCGGGATCGAAGGTGCCCTGGCCAACGTGGCCATAAACCTTGACCAGATTAAGGATGCTGCGTTTAAAGAGGAGATGGAGTCGCAGGCCGGGAAAATCCGCAGCGCGGCGAAACTCCTTCAGGAAGAGATCAGCGATCAGCTCCGGGGCCGTCTCATCTGATCCTGCACCTGCGGCGGGAGGCCGGGTGAACGCATAACAGCCAGAAAAATCAGGGAGGTTGGATCAATGGTAACCAACTTGGATATTGCCGGCGCGATGACGATCAAACTTGACTCATCTTTGCCCGAAATGCCGGATTTTGTGCCCGGCATCCGCCGGGCGCCGGACCGCGGCTTTCGCTTGACCAGGGAGCAGGCTAAAACAGCCCTGAAAAACGCGCTGCGCTACGTGCCGGAAAGCCTTCACGAAAAGCTGGCTCCGGAATTTTTAAATGAACTTCTAACCCGGGGGAGAATTTATGCCTACCGCTACCGCCCCCCCGGACGAATTTATGCCAAACCTATCGAACAATACACCGGCAACTGTCTTGCCGGGAAAGCATTCCAGCTGATGATTGACAACAATCTCGACTTTGAGGTTGCGCTCTATCCCTACGAACTGGTTACTTACGGCGAGACCGGCAGCGTTTGCCAAAACTGGCTGCAGTACCGCCTGATTAAAAAGTATCTCCAGGCGCTTACCGAAGAGCAAACTCTCGTCGTCATGTCGGGGCATCCTCTTGGTCTCTTCCCGTCGCGTCCCGAAGCGCCGCGGGTGATTATTACCAACGGGCTGATGGTGGGCCTTTTTGACAACCAGGACGACTGGGAGATTGCCGCCCAGATGGGCGCGGCCAGCTACGGCCAGATGACCGCCGGGGGATGGATGTATATCGGCCCTCAGGGCATTGTCCACGGCACTTTTAACACGCTGCTAAACGCCGGCCGTTTAAAGCTGCAGGTACCGGCCGATGGCGACTTGAAAGGGCGGCTTTTTATCTCCTCGGGACTCGGCGGGATGAGCGGAGCCCAGGCGAAGGCCATAGAGATAGCCGGCGGCGTAGGGGTTATTGCCGAAGTAGACGACTCGCGCATTCAAACCCGGCTGGATCAGGGCTGGGTCAGCCGGGCCACGGCTGACCTTGACGAAGCTTTCCGCCTTGCCGGCGAGGCCTTGCAGCAAGGGAAGCCCCTCTCCATCGCCTACCACGGCAACGTGGTCGATCTGCTGGAATATGTCGTATCCCGCGGGATCAAGGTGGATCTGCTCTCCGATCAGACCTCCTGCCACGCTCCATACGACGGAGGCTACTGCCCGCAGGGGCTCACCTTTGCCGAGCGGACCCGCCTGCTGGCTGACGACCGGGCAGAATTCAAAAAACTGGTTGATCGCAGCCTGCGGCGCCATTTTGAGCTGATCAGGATTCTCGTCGACCGGGGGAGCTACTTTTTTGACTACGGCAATTCGTTCATGAAAGCGGTGTTTGATGCCGGGGTGAAGGAGATCTCCAAAAACGGCCGCGATGAAAAAGACGGCTTCATCTGGCCCTCTTACGTGGAAGATATCATGGGGCCGGAGCTTTTCGATTACGGTTACGGGCCCTTCCGCTGGGTCTGTCTCAGCGGGGACCCTGAAGATCTGGCCAGGACGGACCGGGCAGCCATGTCATGCATCGATCCCCATCGCCGGAGCCAGGATCGCGATAACTATGTCTGGGTCCGCGATGCGCAGAAGCACAATCTTGTTGTCGGCTCCCAGGCGCGTATTCTCTACCAGGATGCCGCCGGACGGGTGCGCATCGCCCTGAAATTCAACGAGATGGTCCGCCGCGGCGAAATCGGCCCGGTGATGATCGGGCGCGACCATCACGATGTCAGCGGCACCGATTCACCCTTCCGGGAGACGGCGAACATCAAGGACGGCAGCAACGTCATGGCCGATATGGCGGCGCATTGTTTTGCCGGAAACGCCGCCCGGGGGATGAGCCTGGTGGCCCTGCATAACGGCGGCGGAGTCGGGATAGGCAAGGCCATTAACGGCGGCTTCGGGCTGGTCCTGGACGGAAGCGAGCGGGTTGATGAAACGATCAAGTCTGCCCTGCTCTGGGATGTTACCTGCGGCGTAGCCCGCCGCGCCTGGGCCAGGAATAAGAATTCGCTTACAACAGGCATTGAATTCAACCGCGAACAGGCAGGCGCAGGGCAGATCACCCTGCCTTACCTGGTCGAAGAGGGGCTCATTGAAAAGGTTACAGAGAAGCTGTTGTAGCGGGTTTTCAGGGGACTGAAGGGGGTGGAGCTATGAGTATTGTCCAGTATTTTTTAAACAACTTTTCGTTTATCTCCAAGTATGCGGCAACTCATTTCAGCCTGATTTTCGGCGCGGTATTAATATCGCTGCTGCTGTGGCTGCCGGTGGGGGTGCTCATTTCACGCAACGAGAAGCTGGCCAACACCGTCCTGGGAATTGCCAATACGATTTACTGCATTCCCAGCCTGGCCCTATTCTCGTTCCTGGTAACGATTCCCGCCTTCGGCCTCGGCCGGAAGTCGGCATTATTGGCCCTGGTGCTCTATGCGATGATGCCGCTGGTGAGAAATGTTTATCAGGGGATTAAGATTGTCGACAAAAGCGTGATTGAGGCGGCCCGGGGGATGGGGATGAACTCCTGGAGAATTCTCCGGGAGATCCAGCTGCCCCTGGCGGCTCCGGTGATATTTGCGGGGTTTAGGATCACCGTGGTTATGACTACGGGGGTGGCCGCCATCGCCGCCTATATTGGCGAGAAAAACCTCGGCCGCCTGATCACAGTGGGATTGAACGGATACAACGTGGAGATGATTGTCACCGGCGCGCTGCTTATTGCCCTGATTGCGATTGTTCTTGATACTGTCTTGGGATTTTTTGAAAGGATGATGATTCCCAGAGGACTGCGCATTCGCCGCGGTTGATCTGCGTCCATTTCTTTCCGGGCGATCCGGGACAAGGGGGATTAAAATGATTAAATTAATAAACGTTACCAAGATATACGCCGGTCAAAAAGAACCTGCTGTTAGGGAGCTTAACCTCACCGTTGAAGAAGGTGAAAGCTGTGTCCTGGTCGGGCCCTCCGGCTGCGGCAAGAGCACAACCCTGCGCATGATTAACCGCTTGATCGAGCCCAGTTCCGGAACAATCCTAATCGACGGCAAGGATATCCGGGAGACGGATCCCGATCAATTGAGAATGGGGATCGGCTACGTGATCCAGCAGATCGGACTGCTGCCGCACCGGACCGTGGCCGAGAACATCGCCATTGTGCCGCGGCTTTACGGCTGGCCAAAGGATAAAATAAAGGAACGGACCGATGAATTGCTGGAGCTGGTCGGTCTTGATCCGGAGACCACACGCAGCAAATATCCCGCCCAGCTCAGCGGCGGCCAGATGCAGCGGGTCGGCGTGGCCCGGGCCATGGCCGTCGATCCCCCCATCATGCTGATGGACGAGCCTTTTGGAGCGGTGGACCCCATCGCCAGGAATCACCTGCAGGATGAATTTCTGCGGCTGCAGAGCTTGATGCGCAAGACCATCTGCTTCGTGACCCATGATATCAATGAGGCGATTAAAATGGGGGACCGGATTGCTATTTTTAACCGCGGTGAACTGGTGCAGCATGGCAGCCCTCATGAAATATTAAGCAATCCGGTGAACGAATTCGTCAGGGATTTTATCGGTTACGACCGGGTGGTGAAGAAACTCAGCCTCTGCCGGGTGGGGGCCATAGCTCGAAAAGATTTCGGCGTGATCCGGGAAAGCGAACTGCCTGCCGCTGCTGAAATAATGAGGAAACAGCAGACCGAGGTCTCCTTCCTGCTAGATCATTTGGGGGCTCCCGGGGGTATGCTGGCAAGAAAGCTCATTGAAAAACAAGGCGCGGCTTTATCGCCCGGAGCGTTAAAAGAACTTGCCCAGAAGGGGCGGGAGGCCTTTATCCAGGAAGATGCCCTTCTGCGCGACGCCCTTTCCCTGCTCTTCGAATTGAGCGTAGATTATCTGGGCGTCTTAAGGGGGGAGACCCTCTGCGGCGTGGTTTCCCTTGCCGATATTCGCGAATATGCCGCCGGAAAAGAGGTCGATTAAATGAAATGGTCATGGGAGCGCTTTCTGGTAGCCATACTGGAGCGGGCGCCGCAGGCTTTAATTGACCATATCGGGATGGTCCTGGTATCCCTGATTGTGGCGATTATCATCTCCGTTCCCATCGGTATACTTTTGACCAGGCCTCGCCTGAAATGGTTGGGCGGTATTATTTTAAATATTTTAAACCTGATGCAGACATTTCCGGGACTGGCCATCGTGGCCCTGGCCATGCCCATTCTCGGAATGGGATTTAAACCGGCCGTATTTGCCCTGACGATCCAGGGTCTTCTGCCGATAGCCCGCAATACCATCGCCGGCCTCTATGGCGTTGATCCTGACGTTATGGAGGCGGCGCGCGGCATGGGGATGTCCCGGAAAAAGGTTCTCTATGAAGTGGAGATCCCGCTGGCCATGCCGGTAATCCTGGCCGGCATTCGCACCTCGGCGGTATATGTGGTCAGCGTGGCCACCCTGGCGGCTTATATTGGAGGCGGCGGGCTGGGCGATCTCATCGTTTCCGGATTGAACATGTTCTGGCCTGATTTCATAGTTGTCGGCGCCGGACTTGGCGCCCTGCTGGCGATCTTCTTTGACCGGGTGCTCGGCCTGGTGGAGAAGAAATATACTCCCCTCGGTTATTCTACAGAATGATCGAACAGGTGAATGGGGAATTTCAATCTGCTTCCGAAGCTTCGCAACAGGTGGATTTGCCAAAGGAGGTGAAACGTCCGGGAAATAGAGGCAGAACGCTGGAGGGGAGATCAAGGTCGTAATAATAACAAATTGAAAGGGAGGAGCAGTTAGATGAAAAAAAGAGGATGGCGTTTTTTAGGGCTGTTTTTAGCATGCGTGATGCTGCTGGCCGCTGTGAGTGGTTGCGGCGGGGAAAGCGAGACCGGTGATAAACCGACTATTGTCGTCGGCTCCAAAACTTTCACCGAGGCTCTTCTCCTGGGACAGATGACCTACGAATATCTGAAAGAGCTGGGTTATGACGTAGAGGATCAGATTGGGCTTGGCGAGCTGGCAATTATCCGGCCGGCTCTGGAGAGCGGGGAGATCTCCTGCTACTGGGAGTATACCGGCACCGTTTTAATCAACGTCATGGAAGAAGAGCCGAGCTTTGACGAGGCGGCCTGCTTCCAGGCAGTAAAGGAATGGGATGAAGGAAACGATATCATCTGGCTGGATTACGCTCCTTTAAACAACACCTATGCGATTATGATCCGCGGCGACCTGGCTGAAGAGTACAATATTAAGAAAACATCTGACTTCGTCGCGCTGATCGAAGATGGGGTGAGCTTCAAATTCGTTGGAGCCCAGGAATGGGTTGAGCGTCCCGACGGCCTGCAGCACTGGGAAAATGTCTACGGTTTTAAATATCCGGAGAAAGATATGAACCTTGCCGCCCTGAACATGGGTTACGAGATCTTGAAAGAGAAGCAGGCTGATGCCGGGCTTGCTTTTACGACCGACCCCCGGGTAAAAGCCTACGAACTCGTAGCCCTGGAAGACGACAAGAGCGCTTTTCCGGTTTATAACGCGGCGCCGCTCTTCAGAAAAGAGATCATCGACGCCTATCCCGAAATCCCCGAGCAGATGAAAAAACTCAGCCAACTGCTGGATGACGAGACGATCATGGAGCTGAACAAAGCAGTTGACGTCGACAAGAAAATGGTTGAAGAAGTGGCTCGCGAATTTCTTAAGGAGAACGGGCTGATCGAGTAAGGCTTTGCCAAAGGCACGCCTGCTTCAAATCAGCTGACTGAAGAATGAGGCGAAGGGCCCTGTTAAATCTCAGAAAGCCAGGCACAGTAAAAAGCAGGGCCCTTTAAGCTTAAAGCCGGAGGTAACCTGGTGACGCAGATCGATAAACTTTTGGCCCTCGTGCAGGCGCCTGTGGAAATTAAACCGCACCTTCATTTCTTTTACCGCAAAGAAGAGATAGAGTTAATCTTAAGCCTGGAGCGCAGAAAGCTGCCCGTTGATGAAATTGCAAGTTGCATGCAGATCCCCTTGGATGAAGCGGCCGATCTTCTGGAGAGCTCTTACCGGCGCTTCGTGATCGATAAAGAGATAGAAGAGGGGCGTGTTCTCTATGGAGCCGGTAACTTTTATGATCGCCATGGTTACTGCGCCATGTTTGAAAATTATCACCTGTTGCCTAGAAAACTGCGGCGCTTTCTGCATGAGTGGTGCTACAGTGAATATCTAAAAAGACATGATTATTTTAAAAGGGTGTTAAACGGGGAGCCGGCTTATGACCACTGCCACAACGATGTGGTGCTGCTTCTTGAAGAGCTCGAAGAGATGATTGAGGCGGCCCCGGTAATCAGGCTGCTGCCCTGCGACTGCAAGATGATCGCCGATAAATGCGGGCATTCGAGGGAAGTGTGCCTCTGGTTTTCTCCGGCAATGATCGCTGAGCGGACCCGCGGCGGAGAATTGGGCCGGGAACTGACCAGGGACGCCGCGCTGGAGCTGGCCCGCAGCTGGGACCGCGAAGGCCTTATCCATACCGGCGGCCCCTTTGATTGGCGCGAGAAAGGGCCCGGAGTCGTATGCAACTGCTGCGACTGCTGCTGCTTTCCCTTGCGGGCGGCACAGGAACTGGGCACCAGGGGGAAATGGCCTTATTCAAGATATGTGGCCCGTCGCGATCCTGCTTTGTGCCGCCACTGCGGGCTTTGCACCAGGCGGTGCCAGTTTAAAGCATTTACCATGGAAAAGGCCGCGGTATCAACAGGCTCCAGGGAAAAAAGGAAGGTGCTTTTTAAACCCGAGCTCTGCTGGGGCTGCGGGCTTTGCGCTCAGACCTGCCCCGAAAAAGCGATTACCATGGTCCCGATTCCGGACCGGGTGGACTAGAAAAGGTGGAAAAATGGCGCTTGCTGATTTAACAGGAGATCTGCTGTGGCTGGACCTGTCCAGGCGGAAGGTTGTCCGCCGGCCCTGTCCCGAAGAGATCCTGCGCGATTATCTCGGAGGACGGGGGCTGGTTGTCCGCCTGCTGCTGGGGCACCTTCCCGCTTCGGTTCAGCCGCTGGAACCGGAAAATATGCTTATCTTTGCCGCCGCCCTGCTCAGCGGCACCCGGATGATTACCGCGGGGAGGCTGCATATCGGCGCCCGTTCACCTCTGACCGGCTTAATCGGCTGCTCCAATGGCGGAGGCTCCTTCGGCGCCCAGTTGAAAGCCTGCGGTATAATGGCGCTCATCGTGACCGGCAGGGCGGAAAAGCCGGTTTGGATAGATATACAAGATAGAAGGGTAACCATTGAAGATGCAGCAGACTTGTGGGGATTACCTACCGGGGAGGCGCGGCGCCGGTTACGGGAGGCGGTGGGGGATGACCGGGCCTCTGTAATTCTCATCGGCCCGGCGGGAGAGAGGCTGTCCCCTCTAGGCTGTGTAATGACAGATGCGGGACATGCCGCCGGGCGCACCGGGATGGGCGCGGTGATGGGCTCGAAAAATCTAAAGGCGGTGGTCGTCAGAAAAACCGCTTCTTCAAGCAGGGGATACCCCGGGGAAGCGGCCGCAGCGGTGAAAAAGTATACTGCCGCTCTCAGAGCCCTGCCCTGCTGGGAAGAGTGGTCCACCATGGGCTCATCGGCCAGCGTCTCCTGGACAGACCAGATGGGCGCCTCGGGCGCGAAAAATTTTAGCAGCGTGACCTTTGAGGGAGTGGCCACCGCCTGCGGATCGCATTACCGCGGCCTGGCCACCAGGCGCCGGGGCTGCTACAATTGCCCCATCCGCTGCCGCGCTTCAGTGCAGATTGACCGGGGCCGGCACCGGGGTTTCACCGGTGACCGGGGCGAGTATGAGCCGCTTTCTTCATGGGGCCCCCGCTGCGGCAATGCCGACGGCCTGGAGAGCATTTACCTGATCAATAAATGCGATGAGTACGGAATTGACAGCAAGGGCGCCGGCAACCTGGTTGCCTTTGCCATAGATTTATTTGAGAGAGGGATCTTGACGAAGGAAGATACCGGGGGGCTGGAGCTTACCTGGGGCGATGCCCGGGCCATGGAAGCCCTGCTTGAGCAGATCGCTTTTCGCTCCACCCCGCTGGGGGACATCCTGGCCCGGGGAATGAGAGAGGCTGCCGCCATCATCGGCCGCGGCGCGGAACAATATGCCTATCATGTCAAGGGGCTCAGCATTTCAATTTTAGATCCGCGCGGATTTAAGGCCACCGGCCTGGGCTATGCCGTCTCCAGCCGGGGCGGCGACTTCAGCTATGTTTACGCCAAGCCGGAATACGCTTACACTCCGGAGCAGGCGCTCAAGGCTTACGGCACTGAAAAAGCCGCCGACCGCCTTTCAGAAGAGGGGAAAGCCCGCATGGTTAAGGAATGCCTCTGTGCCAATGCGGCCATCGATGCTCTGGGAATCTGTAAAATACCGGAATTCGGGATGCTCCTCGATTTTGACCTTGCCGCGGCGGCCGAAATCATGACTGCATTTACCGGCGAAAAATATACCGGGGCAGATCTGCTAAAAATAGGCGAGAGAATAGTCAACGCCGAAAGGCTGTTTAATTTCAGGTTTGGAGCCACGGGGGCGGACGACACCCTTCCAGGCAAATTCCTCACCGAACCGGTCCCCGAAGGCCCCTGCAAAGGCCAGGTTATCAACCTGGAACCGATGCTGCAGGAATTTTACGCGCTCATGGGCTGGCAAGAAGACGGGACTATTGGACCGGCCAAATTGAAGGAGCTCGGCCTGGCCGGTTTTTTACCCGGTCCGGAGCTGCCGGATCCGGAAATGATCTAAAATGGAGGCGGGAACATGGAAAAAATTATTTCAAACCACGATTTACAGTTAACCCCATTTTTAAAATGGATCACTCCGTCGCAGCTGGAACAGATCCACAATGCTTCCCTGGAGGTCCTTGAACGGACCGGCATGATCGTAAAGCATAAAGAGGCCCTGGCGCTGCTTAAGGAGGCCGG
>JAAZHP010000032.1 GCA_012510625.1 Bacillota bacterium | reverse complement strand
GCTTATTTTTGATGGGCAAAGTTACCGGATCAAAAATTCCTTGATGAAAAACTACACGTAAATTTCCCTGGTGGGTTGCTGCAGAAGGTGTCTGCAAAAACAGGGAAAAAGTACTTGCAAAAAACAGGGTGGTCAACTTTTCGTTACCATTACCCCTCAAAGTGGTCAACTTTTAAATTACCGTACACACCTGTCTATAGTAACTAAGGAGGTGATCTGAGCATGGACATGTGGAAGTTTTTTGACATCACCCACCGTCATCACCGGATCTTTAATCCGCTCACTGTTGAAAAGCTGGATGAGCTGTGTGCACTGGCCGGTCTGAGCGCCGGAGGAAAGGTGCTCGATATCGCCTGCGGCAAGGCTGAGCTGCTGGTGAGGCTGGCCGGCAGGTATGACATCAAAGGTGTTGGTGTCGATCTGTCACCTTACTGTATCCGTGAAGCTGAAGAGAAGAGGCAGCGGCTGGCACCCGGCGCTGACCTGGAGTTTTTCTGCCTCGACGGGGCGGAGTACCGGCCGGATAAGCCCAAGTCCTTCGACCTGATTATTTGCCTCGGCGCGTCGTGGATCTGGAAAGGGTCCCGCGGCACTGCGCGCTCTCAAGCAGAGGACCAGGTCCGGCGGACTGATCATGGCCGGAGAGTAGCCGAATAACAGTATTCTTGAGTTGCACCTGCCAACACCTTACAAAACCATCACCTAAGCAAACAGGTCATTTAAGCGGGACTTTTATGTCCAAAACCGGGATCAATTTCACGCCTTTGTGGGTTTGGGTAGTATGACCTCTCTTTGGTTGTTTCAAACAGGGAATCCAAGCTGTGCTCGTGACATATTATGTAAGCCAAGGTAGCTCGTGGATAAATATTGGGTTGACACCCATAACAGAAAATTGCTATAATTGCTCCAGGCAAAAGCAAATTCCTATCTTTTATCTTTCGTTTCCACTGAATGTCGCCTTCTTGTCCAAATGAGTTAGGGGGCTAAAGAGATAGTTTTATAACCTCGTTAATTCTAATACCCAGTTTATCCATCCCGCTATGGTTGACGCTCGCCTATAAAATGTATATTCAGACTCGACATTATATAGATCACTTCGCTTCATAATCTCAACAATTTCATCCTTAGATGGTATTTCGCCCTGCTCTATACACAACTTGAAAGTCTCATTAAAAGCTCTGTGTGATAAAATTAATTCAACTAATTTTAATTGTCTTGGTTTGTATTTAAGTCGCAACAACCTTCGCCCTTCATCAGTTAGTGAAAAAATAACTTCCCTACCCTCTTTGCGCTTATCTATCAGACCCAAATATCTTCCTGCGTCTGTATAATAATTAGTTTGACGTGGGTCAAAGTCATAGTTAGCTGTTATTTCGTCTCTAGTTAACTCTGACTCATTGAGTAATTCACAAAGATTAATTACTCTATTAAAAGAATCCGCTTGTGGAAATGGAACTTCTGGCTCTTGAACAATTTCTGTCCTCTTGGGCACATCTAATATATCTTCGCGGCTTATTTCTGTCTCTTCAATACTATACTTCTTTTGCTTGATTAGGATAAGTGAGTTGTAATTTTTAGGTTCCTTGAACTCATACTCATAAAAGGTAAATATTCCGTTTGAGTATGTCATATATATTGATTTAACCTTTTTGCCAACTTTGTCTTTCCATAGCCTGTAAGGATAATACAATTGCCGTATTATAAAATCGTCTGACAACGAATTTTTCGCTTCAATTAACGAAAGAGTTTCTAACCCTTCGAACCCTCCGTCGATCTCTATTTGAGAATTAGTAACATTGACCTGAAATGCAGACCCTGTATAAGTATTAATATAAAAATTAAAAATTTCTGAACTCATTCGGCCAGCGACCGTTGGGATTACTTTTTCGTCTTCAACAAAATCAGCTATTATACCTGATACATAAGCGCAGCTTAAAGCTGCTGCCTCGCTTGTTATATTCTCATAATCAATACTTTCGATATATTGAGGAAATGGAAATTTAATTATTTTAGTTTCCTTCTCTTCAAAGTCTTTATAAGCTTTAAACTGTGAAATTTTATAACTCCCCCTGGTGACTGGGAGAATAGAGAGATTATTTTCTTTGAAGATCTTTGGTAGGTTATTACTGTGATCAAATTTCGTCATCAATCTTGCTTCTCGGAATTCATTTATTTGACTTGAGGCAATTTCAAACATTCCATGCTGTTCTATCTTTTCTACTATCTTATACTTTTCAAAAATCTGTATCCAAGCAACTTCATTTTTTGTATCAATCATAATTTTTCACCAGCACTTCGTCAATTTCTCCTCTTCTATTTCCTTTTGAATTTATGGCTCTCCTTGCTTTCACAACCGTTGTATTATAATCCTTGTATAAATCTAAAATAAAGTCTGTAGCGGAGTTAGATAGTAGAAACTTCACACCTCGCTTATCTAGTTTATCACATAACTCTTTTAATCTTTCCTGCTCTTTTTTATCAAACCCATTAATGTCGTAACCCGTAAAACTACTTGTATCGCTAACTGGGTCATACGGAGGATCGAAATACACAAAAGCACCTTTTTTAATACCCTTAACAGCTTCTTCAAAGTCTGTGCATTTAAAAGTTATTTCAGCCTTGTTCAAATAGTTACTTACTGCCCTTAAAGTGGTTTCATTTACTATATCTGGGTTTTTATATCTTCCAAAAGGAACATTAAATTGTCCTTGGGAATTAACTCTAAATAAACCATTATAGCAAGTTTTATTGAGATAAATTATCCTTGAAGCTTTTTCAATATTACTTAATTGATTATATTTTTCCTTGTCTCTATCTAAGTCTCTTATCATATAATAGTATTCTTTTTCATTCTTATGTTTTTTTAAACTATCGACTAACTCCTCAACATTATCTCTTATTACAAGATACATATTAATTAACTCTTCATTAATATCATTTACTACAGCTCTGCCTGGCTGCAAATGAAACAAAACAGCACCACCGCCCAAAAACGGCTCGTAATAAGTAGAAAAATTTTTGGGGAGATGTTTTGAAATATCTGATAATAATTGTCGCTTTCCTCCTGCCCATTTAACCACAGGAGCGACCAATGGATTCTTCTTCATATTACCACCTTTGAATAATTATAGCATAAAAATAACATAAGCTTGTGAAAAATTTAATGAAAAGTCGCTCCGATATTAGGATAATCATTAAAATTAAGCAGCTGGCGGTGGTGGACGCTTTCCGGGCCCGTTTTTTATGGGACTGAGATACCCAAGGCGCTTCTGGGCTCGTTGACAATTATAGAATACTTCAATGTACTCAAAGATTCTTTGCCGTGCTTCTTCACGCGTTTTATAAAACTGCCAGTGAATTATCTCCAGGTTTACCGACACGCGAAAAGCTTTGCCGCCATCCGTAACTGGCAAATTGTTTTGTAACTGATTGCGCTGTATATTGGCTACCTCGATCACTGTGGAAAATCACATCTTCTGCTAAGTACCACTTGTTCTGAGCAGCCTTGAGCGTGGATACTACCAACTCAGCCTTCATTGTCTTAGCACTACATTGAGCCAGGACGGTGTTTGTGAACACATCACGAATCTGGCATAAATAATCAAAGCCTTCACCAGTACGAACGTAGCTGATATCACTTGATAGGACCTGAAAGGGCCTGGTGATTTCAAGATCTTTAGTTAAATTTTTATAGGTATCACTCCGAGCCTTTCTACTGTCTGTCAGGGAGCGTTGTCTGCGTCGGCAGTGGCTTGATTTAAGGCCTTCTTGTTCCATTATCCGTTTGACAACCGCAAATGATGCGCGTAGTCCGTCACGGCGCATACAACCGCAGATCCGCTCGGCTCCGTATGTACCTTTCCCTTCCTGATGAAATAACTCAATGACTTTCTTGCACATTTTATCTTCTTTCTCCCGGCGCTGCTCTCGTTCTTTCAGCCAGTCGTAATATCCTGATGTGGATACGCCCGGGGAGCCGCAGCTGTCGGTTGTCGTGCGGGACGGTTCTATAGACAACCTCTTTTTCCAGGTTTATTTTTTTGCCCTTTTCTAAAAAACTCTTGACAAAAATTAAATATATAGTATACTGCATTACAGGACTAATGCACTATGATACTGGGGTGTTAAACAAGTGATATTTGCTGCCGGCGATACGAAACCGATCTACCTTCAGATCTCCGACTGGTTGGAGGCGGAGATCCTGTCGGGGAATCTAACCGCAGGCGAAAAAATTTACTCCCAATACCAGCTGGCTGAAATGTTCAATATTAACCCCGCCACCGCGGCGAAGGGTTTAAATATACTGGCAGATGAGAGTATACTTTACAAAAAAAGGGGTTTGGGCATGTTCATCACCCCTGACGCCGGCCTAATAATCCGCAAAAAACGGAGGGAGCAGATTCTGGAACGCCTGGTGCTGGATCTGGTCAAAGAAGCCCGGCTTCTGGATATCCCTGAATCTGGAATAATTTCCATGATCAAAGATGCGCTAAACCGGGAGTAAGAAGGAGGAGAGAGCATGAATGCAGTTGAATGCCGGGGGCTGAGCAAGCGCTTCGGAAGCACCGTAGCCTTGAATGATCTATCTTTTTCGATTAAAGAAAACACGATCACCGGGCTGGTCGGGCCGAACGGCGCCGGCAAAACCACTTTGCTGAAGATCCTGACCGGCTACCTGAAGCAAACAGCGGGAGAAGTGAAAGTGTTTTCCGGACACCCCTTCAATAATTTGAAGGTATCGGCGAACACGGTTTTTGTCGATGACAACCTGGCCCTGCCGGGCACCCTGAGTATTTCTGAAACTCTTGATGCTGTGCGGAGTTTTTATCCAAACTGGGATCACGATCTGGCGCTGCGCCTTTTCGAATATTTCTCTTTCAACCCCCGCCAGCTTCACAAGAACCTTTCGAAGGGGATGAAAAGCACTTACAATATGATCATCGGCCTCTCCGCCCGCTGCGCTTTAACCATCTTTGACGAACCTACCGTCGGGATGGACGCGTCCGTAAGAAAGGATTTTTACCGGGCCCTGCTTCAGGATTACCTGCAGCATCCGCGCACGATCATATTCTCCAGCCATCTCCTAAAAGAGATCGAAGATATCCTTGAGGAGATCATCCTTTTGAGGGAAGGGCAAAAACGTCTGCAGCTGCCTGTAGCCGAGCTGCGTGAATATGCGGTAGGTCTGAGGGGTAGAAAGGATCTGGTCAAGCAGTTCACGGTCGGCAAGGAGATATATCGTTGGGAACAATTCGGCAAAAACAGCAACTTTGTTGTCGTGCAAAATGATTATACCGGGGCAGTGTTGCAAGAGGCCGGTGCGGCAGGCCTGGAGGTTTTGCCCGTGTCCGCGGAAGACTTATGTGTATACCTCACATCCAGGACCAGGGGAGGGATCGATGATGTCTTTGGCAGAAACTAGCCTGTGGGCGGTTGTTAAAAGGCAGTATATGTTTAAACTACAGTCCTATGCCAACCTGTTTGTATCTCTGGTAATAGTTCAGCTGATTGCGCTGCTGTTTACTCTCGGCGGCATGTCTGGAACCAGCAGTATGTGCTCGGATAATATGTGTGTGGTGGTGAAGTCATATTCGGGAACAGGCATATTTATTTTTACCGCCTTGAGTATAGCGGTAAGCTCATTTGTCCTGGCGCTCCCGCTCTACCGGAATATTGACTTTTCCTTTGTCACCAACCGGCTCAGCAGCAACCTCGCCAATATCGGTTTTCTGATAACCGTCAGCATAGCCGGTGGGGTAACCGCTACGCTGGGCTCGATCTTGCTAAGGAACATTCTATATTATACCGGCGAAAGCGGGACCATCCTTAGCCTCAATTTTCAGGTTGAGCCCGGGGAACTTCTATCCAGCTTGGGGGTGGCGATACTATATCTTATTCTCTTGAGTGCGGCAGGTTATTTTGCCGGTGTATTGACCCAGCTGCACAGATCCCTGTATGTTCTTTTGCCCGCCCTGCTATTGGGCATTTTTTTCTATGAATCTGCAAACGAACATATCAGGATATTCCGGCGGCTAGATTTCTTTACCCTCGAGAGCTCGCCGATCTTCTTTTTCCTGAAAATCATGATCGGCGCTGCGCTGTTATGGATCGGCGCCATACTGCTTTCAGATAGAACCGAGGTCCGGTGACGGGCCGAACTTTTTACAGTGAAGTGGAGGGTTAAAGATGCAGATTAAATTATACAGATATACTTTTGCCGCTTACAGCGCTGTTTTGCTGGTTTCGCTGGCGCTGTTTTACCTCTTTCCCAAAGATGTCCTGATCGATCTTAATTTTGATACCAACAGTGCAGTTGAAAGTGAAATATACTTCGAAGCCGAGATAAAGGGAGAACTGGACCAGATAGAGGGTATATACCCGTACAAACAGTGGAGCTTTGATTATGAAGGCGACAGTTTAAAAATCGTTAAATACAGCAGCAACAGCAATCCCCGGATCGTGGCAAAAAGAACGGCAGCCGGAACCGGCGAGATAACCGCGGTGGAATACCGCCGGGAAACCTTCGTGACACACCGGCTGAAACCCTATCGCATTTCCCTGACCGGAAACAGGCTTGACATTTACTGCCCGGAGCCTTACGAATTTAACTTCAAAGGTTTTGGCAGGGATTTTACTGCCGATCAGTTTAGAAAAGGGAAGGATGTTCAATATCATCTATGGTTACATCATGAATTTGAATATTCCCAGGAGCTTTATCTGAATATCCCCGCCGATGTAAAAATCGAACACGACCCTGAAATGTTTATAATAATTGTAGATGATGAAGAAATACCGGAGTGATTACAGGGGGAACAAGGCCAGTTTGTGTGGATCGCAATACTGTAGGGATGAGTGCTTCATCCCTACAGCCACTTATCCTGTCATTTATGAAAGCTCCCGTTTTTGGGTAACGAAATATTCCTTATCAGATGTAGAGGCCGGGCGTGCCCGGCCCGCCAATCTTTAACAGGAAAATCTCTGGTATAATGGTCCAGGAGGTTAAAACAATATGGAAAACGTAAAAAAAATGGTTCCCTGGAATGAAGTTGCTAACGCCGTGACTCATGGATTTGGCACGGGGTTGGCCGTTGCGGCGCTGGTCCTTTTAATAGTCAATGCCTCGCGTTACGGTAATGCCTGGCATATCGTCAGTTTTAGCATCTATGGCGCCTCCCTGGTTCTGCTCTATCTTAGCTCCACCCTCTACCACAGTTTTCAAAATAAGCGGGTGAAACATTTTTTACGGATCCTGGATCACTCGGCGGTTTTTCTGCTTATCGCCGGCACCTATACCCCCTTCACCCTGGTGACCCTGCGGGGCCCGCTGGGCTGGACCCTCTTCTGGATTATCTGGGGGCTGGCCGTGGCCGGTGTTCTCTTCAAGGCTTTCTTTGTGGATCGTTACGCTGTAGTCTCGACGATTGTCTATGTAGTCATGGGCTGGCTGATCGTCGGTTCAATCAAACCGCTGGTGCAGAACCTTGCCCCGGGAGGTGTCATCCTGCTGATAGCCGGCGGCATTCTCTACTCTGCCGGCATCTTCTTTTATGCCCGCACCCACAACCTGTTCAATCACACTATCTGGCACCTCTTTGTGCTGGGAGGCAGCATCTGCCACTTCTTCTCCGTGCTCTATTACGTTCTGCCGCTGCCGCGGTAGCCCTAAATCGGTGTAAAGCGTATTATGGCACTGTTCTGGTAGCGGTTTTCTTCACCATGCTGCTCTTGAATGTTTGCCAGTATGTGATGCTGGCCGGGTATAACCGGTGGATCGTCCCGTCAAATATCGTGCACCCCGCGGCATTCTTTATGACCGGCTACCGGTTCATCCCCTACTTTTGGGTTGACTGATGGCGGGGTTGTTTTTATTCGGGTTTACTTTTCTGATTTATTGTTTGTGGTACCGGTTGGGCCCGGCACGCATGTTAATTGCGCTCACGGTGGTGATTATCGGCGGAATGTTTCTTTATTACGGCGGTGTTTTAACCTCATGGTTTACCTGGATATGGTTAAACGTCAAGCCCATGACTGCATTCGTTTTACTTGGCATCATCGGATTGGGCGCCCTGTTTAGCACGTATCCGCTGATGCGCAACGTTCCCCTGCAACCGAAGCCCGGGAAAAATTAGGACCAGGACCGCAAAATCTTAAATCACAACAAAAGATTCCTCGACCGGTAGATTATGTCTATTATCGGAAGCTGAAATAACCCCCCTTGCTCCCGCAAGGGGTTTGTGTTACCTTAAAGACGAACATATGTTCTGTATTAGGATGGTTTTTCAAATGTTAAGCACCCGCCCCACACTTGAACAGGATGTTTACAGGCCCCGTCGCTCGCATCTCAGCCCTTATTATCAATGCATCGAAGCGCACTTCGAACAACTGGAAGGCACCTGGGAAGACAGGTATGAAAGGAGTTACGGCTTCTGGCGCCCCTTCGTGATGGATGTCATCTACAACTACCTGGACTGCGGC
>JAAZHP010000258.1 GCA_012510625.1 Bacillota bacterium | reverse complement strand
GATGCGCGACAAGATGCGGCCGCTGCTGGCCTTTTTTGCCCTGGTGGTGGAAACCTTTGCCATGGCCTCGCTTATCTCCACCGAGCTGCTGCAGCGCACCGTGACTGCCCTGCTGGTCACCCCGATGAAGACGTGGCACTTCCTTGCCGCCAAGACTCTTTTCGGCACCGGCCTGGCCCTGCTGCAGGGGCTGACCATCCTGGTGCTGGTGGGTGCGTTTACCCCGGCCAACTGGCCGCTGCTATGTACAATCATGC
Source organism: Bacillota bacterium (assembly GCA_012510625.1). Taxonomy (GTDB): domain Bacteria; phylum Bacillota; class Dethiobacteria; order DTU022; family DTU022; genus JAAZIN01. The sequence continues at coordinate 28,457 of JAAZHP010000258.1, read as the reverse complement.
TGATCGGGTCGCTCCTCTTTACCGGCGTGGCCATGCTTATCGGGGCCGCCGGCAAGGATTTCCTGGATCAGCTCATCTATGCGCTTCTCTTCAGCGTGCCGCTGATGATTCCCGCATTTGCAGTGCTTTTTCCCGGTACCGCGGCCGCCTGGGTCCGGGTGATCCCCAGCTATCCCATCGCCGAACTTTTAGCGAACACAACCATATATGGCAGCAGCTGGAGAGATTCTCTAGGCTTACTGGGCTATGCGCTGCTGTGGGGAGCGGTTCTCTACGCGATGAGTTTGCTTGTTCTAAAAAGGAAGGTGGAGTCATTATGAGCCTGAAACGAATCTGGAGCATTCTGCGCAAGGATTTGAAGCTGGGGCCGCGCCACCCCTTCTTCCTGCTTGCCGTCATCATGCCGGTGGTGCTCACATTCATCTTCCAGGTAGCCTTCGGCTCTCTTTTTGAGCCCAGGCCTCGCCTGGGGATCGTGGATCAGGCTCAGTCCGAGATAACATCTTCTGTCCGGCAGATGGAGGGAATCGAGCTGACCCTGCTCGACGACGTGGAGACCCTGAAAAAGCAGGTGGAAGAGAACGACCTTGACGCCGGACTGGTGCTCCCGGCCGGCTTCGACGAAGCGGTCCGGGCAGGGAAAAGGCCGAAGCTGGAGTTTTACATCGGCGGAGAGAGCCTGGCCTCGAACCGCATCATACTCACAGTAACCGCCATAGACCTGCTGCGCGGCATCGAGGGCGGCGGCGCCCCCGTTGAGGTAAAGACCGTTCAGCTTGGCGAAGGCGGTCTGCCTGTCGCCGTCCGCCTGGTGCCCATGCTGGTATTCTACGCCCTGGTGATGGCGGGGCTCTGGGTTCCTGCGGCCAGCCTGGTGGAAGAGAAGGAGAAAGGCACGTTCACCGCGCTGCTGGTCAGTCCCGCCAGGACCACCGAGGTCCTCGCGGCGAAGTGGATCCTGGGATTCATCCTGTCGCTGATTATGGCCGCGGCAACGCTGCTTTTAAACCGCGCTTTCGGCCCGCGGCCGCTTGAAGTTCTCGCCGTGATCGCTGTGGCCGCCTTGCTAAACTGCATGCTCGGCCTGCTCGTGGGCGTGGTCTCAAAGAATTCGACCATGTTTTTCTCACTGGTCAAGGGAACCGGCATCTTTCTCTTTGCGCCGGTAGTTTTCTATATCTTTCCGCATTGGCCGCAGTGGATCGCCAGGATATTTCCGCTTTACTGGATTATGGAGCCCATCTGGCAGGTGTCGGTCATGGGCCGGCCGCTGGGCAGCGTCCGGCTTGAACTGGCCGTTGCCCTGGCTATCACGCTGGCCCTGGTGCCGCTAATCGCTGCATTGAACCGCCGCGCGCAGGCCTGATTGAGTCAAAGTTACCCGCCCCCTGGCTCACTGGTGGCGGGCGGGCATGGAAACCCGCCCCTACGTTTTTTCAGAAATCCCCCCCGGCCCCCCTTTTTCAAAGGGGGGAGCATTTAAGTCTCCCCGGACCCGATTGGCAGGTCCCGTTTCGGGCCGGGTATGCCCGGCCCAAAGCCCAAAAAGGTTATTGCAGCCTTCTTTTCGATCAATAGGCCTTAACCGCGGGCGGGGCATGCCCCGCCCCCACACCTACCCGTGGCGGGCGGGCGTGGAAGCCCGCCCCTACGATTTTCCAGGTAAATCCCCCCCGGCCCCCCTTTTTCAAAGGGGGGAGTTCTAAACGCCTCCCCTACTGATACGATTTTTCAGGAAATCCCCAAGCTCTGCTTTGGCTCACCGGTTCACCGGGCTCAACATCGGTTGCGTATTAAGCAACCAAGTTGCCAATTTGCATTGACTTTACAATTGTGAGGATTAATACTAGAAGCGTGGAATAAAAACTTCCGCAACTAAAGATAATTCCAACAATGCGTTGGAATCCATATCTTTTTTGTGAAGGAGATGGTCATGAAACTTACAGGCGGAGAAATTATTTTAGAATATCTTGTCAAGGAGGGAGTTCCCTATATTGTCGGCATTCCCGGCCACGGCGTCATGGGGCTGTTTGATGCCGTCAGGAAAAAAGAGCAGGAAGGTAAGATACGGTTTATCCAGGTAAAGCACGAGCAGGCGGCCGCAGCAATGGCCGATGGTTTTTTCCGGGTGAGCGGGATACCCCTGGCCTCCTTCTCATCAATTGGGCCCGGCACCTTGAACAGCTGTATTGGCCTGGCCACCACCTATGTCGATTCTTCGGCCCTGCTACAGCTTTGCGGCGATACCCATGTCCACATGATGGGCACGGGCGTTTTGCAGGAAATAGAGCGATACAGGGACAGCAATATCACGCAGGCCCTGGAGCCCCTGGTGAAGCGCATCTGGCGGGCGGAATCGGTTGAGCAGCTGCCAAGGATAATGAAGCGCGCTTTTCGCCTGATGACCGGGGGCAGAGGCGGCCCCTGCGCCGTGATGCTGCCCATGGATGTGCAGTGTGACTCTCTCGACGTGGCAGAGGAGCAGATGGAACCGGGAAACCGCTATTACGGCCCCTCTGTGGACGGCAAATCAATCGAAAAGGCCCTTTCACTGATGAAGACGGCCCAGAGGCCGGTTATCCTGGCCGGAGGCGGGGCGCTTCGCGCAAAAGCGGGCGAGCTCATCGAGGAACTGGGCGAAACCTGGGGAGCAGCCATTGTCACTACCCTGGCCGGAAAGGGAGCGGTGCTGGAAACACATCCCTGGTATGCCTTCCATACGGGCTCAAAGGGAACGCCTGTAGGACTGGAAGTATGCCGGAAAGCCGACCTAATCCTTGCAGTGGGCACGAGATTTGCCGATGAAACAACCTGCTCCTACCGCAAGGGGGCCAGCTTTAATTTTCCCGATACGAAGCTTATCCACGTAGACATTGACCCCGGTGAAATAGGCAAAACATACAGGGCTGATATTGGAATAACAGGGGATCTGCGCAGTGCATTGGAGCAGATAATAGCCCGCTACGGCTCAAAAACGGACAGAAGCCGCTATCTCGAGGAAATTGAGGAGCTTAGAAGTTCCTGGAAGCAGGAGCTTGAGAAAATAAGAAGCGTTAATACCGGTAAAATCACCATCTCGCAGCTCATCGGGGAGATGAACGCAACCCTTCCCGCTAACACCATCATAGTTACCTCATCAGGAAATACGCAGGCCCAGCTGTTCCAGGAGTACTGCTATCAAGAGCGTTACTGCAACCTTACGACCGGCGGTTTCTCAACGATGGGCTGGTCGCTGCCCGCGGCAATGGGCGCAAAGCTGGCCAGGCCGGAGCAGCCCGTTGTCGCCTTCATGGGTGACGGCGACTTCATGATGGTGATGCAGGAGCTTGCCACCATGGCGCAGTACGATATCCCTGTTATTGTCATACTGGCGAACAATTGCGGCTGGATGGCGATAAAGGATTTGCAGGTTGATGCCTACGGGGAGGATAAAACATTTGGGAACGACTGGATAAGGAACGGTGAGATTTATTCTCCCGATTTTGTAAAGATAGCCGAAGCCTTTGGGATTGACGCTGTCAGCATATCGAAGCGCGGCGAGGTAAGGGGAACCCTGGCTGATGCTTTAACTGCAGGCAGGCCGGTGCTTGTTCATGTGGACGTGTGCAGAGAATATCCTTACAGCGGGGGAAAGGCATATGGATGGTGGGATGTCCCGGTCCCAACTTACGATGTCAGAAGACGCGCTTCTTATGAGAAGGCCAGGAATGAAGAACTGGTCTAGGAAGGAGTGAGCCTGCATGCCCTGTAAAAACGGGAAAATAAGGTCGGTATTCGTGGGTTGTGGCAGAATTGCCATCCTGCATACAGAGGGTTATAAAAACCACCCGGATGCCGAGCTGTATGGCGTATTTGATGTGGACAGTAAAAAAGCCGAAGCCTTTGCCAGGGAGCACGGAATAAGGAAAGTATACCGGAGCTACGGCGAGGTGCTCGAGGACAAGACTGTAGACGCAGTTGAAATCCTGGTGCCGCATCACGCCCACTGCGAACTGGCCGTGCAAGCCTGTAAAGCGAAGAAACACGTGTCTGTCCAGAAACCGATGGCGCTGAATCTTTCCCAGTGTGACGAGATGATTGCCGCGGCAAAAGAAAATGGGGTCAGGCTGAAAGTATTTGAAAACTTTGTATTCTACCCGCCTTACCAGCTGGCCAAAAAAATGCTGGACGAAGGTGAAATCGGCGAGCCCCTTTCCATCCGCTACAAGATGAACAACGGCGGCCTTGGTTCCGCCAACATCCCCGCTGTAGGGCGGAAGGAGGCCAAATTGGGGCTGGAGAAGACGGGCTGGGAGGTGCCCATCGGCTCATGGCTATGGCGGCTGAATGATACCCTTTGCGGGGGAGGGCCCCTTGTATTTGACGACGGCTACCATAAATTCTCCATCATCATGCACATGATGGGAGATGTGGAGAAGGTCTGCGCATGGATTGACTGTTCCGCCGTTCTGCCGGGGATCTACCAGGACTGTCCCGCCACCATCATGTGGAAGCACAAGCAGGGCCAGAAATACGGGGTATTGGATATTGTCAGTTCAAAGGACATGTACATTCAAAGCAAATATTACACCTGCGATGAGCGCATGGAGATAACCGGTTCCCGGGGCGTATTGTGGGTGACGCGCTGCACGGGAACCATGCTGCCGGATGTTGCCCCCGTCCTCATGTACAGGGACGGCAAGCTTCATGAATACTGGGACATGCTCACCGATTGGGGAGTATCATTCAGGAATTGCACTCTCGATTTTATAGACGCAATAAAAAATGATCGCGAGCCTGTTTTAAGCGGAGAACGCGGCCGGGAGGTCCTGAAGTTTGCCCTCTGCGCCATAGAATCCTCCAACAAGCGAAGGGAGGTTTTTCTAGATTCTTACGAGGACAGGAAGCTTGAGAGAAGAAAAGGGATACTGCGGATATTTGGAAAACGCTAATGGAGATGTGACATGGACAGGCATGAAATGAAAAAAGCGGCGGAAGAAATACGTAAAATGACCATATCGGCAATAGCAGAAGCCGGATACGGCCATATCGGCGGCTCCATGTCCATATGCGAGCTGCTGGCTGTCCTTTACGGGTACATTCTAAAAATCGATCCCAGCTGCCCGCAGAAAGAGGACCGTGACCGGCTCATACTTTCCAAGGGCCATTGCGGGCCCGCCCTTTACGCGGCACTGGCCTGGAAAGGCTATTTTGACAGGGAATTGCTGAAGACTCTCAATCAAAACGATACAAGACTCCCCAGCCACTGTGATCGTCTTAAAACACCGGGGGTTGACTTAAGCACGGGTTCTCTCGGGCAGGGGGTTTCCCTCGGCATTGGGGTTGCCCTTGGCTGTAAAATGAGAGGGATGAAAAATCATGTCTATATTATTGTGGGCGACGGCGAGATGCAGGAAGGGCAGGTATGGGAGGGCATCCAGTTTGCCGCGCACCGCCGGCTGGACAACGTTGTTTTGATCGTGGATGACAACAAGCGCCAGCTGGACGGATGGGTTGCCGACATATGCAACTCCTTTGATCTGGCGCAGAAGTTTTCCGCCTTCGGCTTTACTGTTTTCCATGCCGACGGTAAAGACTGCGGAGAGATATATGATGCCCTGATCATGGCAAGAGAGGCCGAAAAACCTGCGGCAGTGCTTTTGGATACCGAAAAAGGCCAGGGCTGTTCCTTCGCCGAGGCGGCTGACTTCAACCACTACATGGTAGTAGACCATGAAATGGCTGCGGAGGCGATAAGGGAAATCGACCGCCGCATGGAAGAGGAGCTCAAAAAATGACCCGGGAATTCAACGATTGGGTGATGAGCGAGATAGAACGTGAAGAAATTGAAATGCGGGAATGCTACTGCAATGCCCTGATTGAAGAGGCCAGGCGCAACGGGAACATTATTGTCATCGATGTGGATACGAGCAATTCCATGGGCACGAAGCCCTTTTACAGGGCCTTTCCGGAACGGGCCTTAAACTGCGGCATAATGGAGGCACACGGGATCGGAATGGCGGCGGGGCTGTCCTCCGTTGGATTCATCCCCTTTTTTCATGCCTTCGGGGTATTTGCCTCCAGGAGATGTTATGACCAGGTCTTCCTGTCCTGCGCTTACCAGGATCTGAACGTAAAAATAATCGGGGCCGACGCGGGCGTTACGGCAACAACCAACGGGGGAACGCACATGCCCTTTGAGGACATGGGCATAATGCGGAACATCCCCAACATGACCGTGATAGAACCGGCTGATTCCACAATGATACCTCAGGCGGTTCGCCACATGGCAAACAGCTGGGGCAATTTTTACATGAGATACGGCCGCAGGAAAATGATGCGCGTCTACAATGAAAAGGCGGTTTTTGAGATCGGGAAGGCCAACGTTTTAAAAGAAGGATGCGATGTGGCCATAATCGCCTGCGGCATCATGGTGCATGAAGCGCTTCTGGCGGCAAAAGCCCTTTCAGACGAGGGCATTGATGCAATGGTTATCGATATGCATACCATCAAGCCGGTTGATGAGGAAACGGTAATCATGGCTGCAGAAAAATGCGGCGCCCTGGTTGCCTGCGAGAATCACAGCGTCATAAACGGGCTCGGCAGCGCGGTAGCGGAGGTCCTCTGCGAGAACCTCCCGGTACCAATGGAGCGGGTGGGCGTTGTGGAGAACTTTGGAGAGGTGGGAACGCAGGAATACCTGATGGAGAAGTTTGGGCTTAAGGCTTCGGATATATGCAGTAAGGCAAAAAAAGCAATGGCGAGGCGGGATAGACTATGAAAATTGCAGTAGTGAGCGAGGTGTCGGCACGCCACAGGAACGGCGACCTCATCTCGGCCCTGGATGGCTTCGGGTTCAATATTGCAAATATCGGCATGACTGAAGGAGAATACGCGACGGAGCTGACCTACATTCATACGGGATTTATGGCGGGGGCGCTCCTGAATGCAGGAGTTGCGGACATGGTAATCGGAGGGTGCGGCACTGGGCAGGGTTTTTTGAACTCGGCCATGCAGTATCCCAATGTCTTTTGCGGCCTGATTCTAGAGCCGTTGGATGCATTCCTCTTTTCCAGGATCAATGCAGGGAACTGCGTATCGCTGGCCCTTAACAAGGGTTACGGATGGGCGGGAGAGCTGAACCTGAGATACATGTTTGAAAAACTGTTTTCAGACGCTTCCGGGGGAGGATATCCGCCGGAGCGAAGGGAAAGCCAGCGCCGGAGCAGGATTGTCCTGCAGGAGATTTCAAAGGCTGCCCACAAGTCATTCGACGAAATTCTTAAATGCCTGGACAAGGAGATAATCCAGACCGTTCTTTCGCACGAACCCTTTTGCGAATACCTGGCCAAGGGAAACCGGGCTTTCCTGGACAGGCTGCTGGAGGCAGGCAGATGATTCAATCCCTGGAACGGGGCATGCGGACATTGCTGTATTTGTCGGAACGAAGGACCGCCGGCGTTACCGAAGTGGCGAAAAAACTGGGCGTAAACAAGAGCACGGCATACAGGATCCTGGAAACATTGATGAGCTTCAACATGGTTGCCCAGGACCCCGCAACTGCAAAATACAAGCTGGGCCCCGGGATTTTGCAGCTTTCGGACCAGCTGGTCAAGGGACTGAACATTATTTCTTTGGCAAAACCATATATGGCCCGCCTGGTCAATGAAACGGGGGAGTCTTCACACCTGTGCATGCTGAGCAATGACAGCGCCGTCGTAATCGATCAGATCATGACAGACTCGAGGCTTTCAGTAAATGCAAGGGTGGGGAATACCGAACCCGTATACTGCTCCTCGGTGGGAAAGTGCCTGGTTGCCTTTTGCGACGAGGTAAAGCGCGAGGCCATCATTTCCAAGATAGATTTCGTGCCCTTTACAAAAAAAACGATTACAGACAGGGAAAGGCTCAGGGCAGAACTGGAGCGTATTGTTGAAAAAGGCTATGCGGTGGATAACGGTGAGTTGAGCGATGACATCATCTGTATCGCCGCCCCCATCTATAACCATTTAGGAAAGGTATTCTACAGCGTAGGCATTTCAGGGCCAAAAAGCAGGATCAAGGACAAAAGAGTGGAGGGCATGGCCCAGAAAGTTATAAACACGGCCAATAAGATTTCCGCACAGCTTGGATATGTACCAAACAAGGAGACAGGCAGCGATGAAAAAATTAAAGTTTTTTATGGATAACCGCTTTATCGAATCCGAAACCGGCGACTACATGGATGTATACAACCCCAGCACAGGCGAGGTAATCGCGCGGGCTCCCTGCTGCACGGAGAGTGAAGTTGAAAGAGTTATTGCATCATCGAGAGCAGCTTACAGGGAATGGTCAGCCACACCCGTAAAGGAAAGGGTTCAGGTTTTATACCGGGTCCGGGCGCTGATTGAAAAAAACCTGGATGAATTGACATTGCTGGTGGCAACCGAGCATGGAAAGGTGCTTGATGAGGCGAGGGGCGAGCTGTTGAAGGCGATGGAGGCGACGGAGCAGGCCATATCTGCTCCAAGCCTTCTTATGGGAGAATCGCTGATGGATGCGTCAACTGGCTTCGACAGCGTACTTCACAGGCAGCCGGTGGGAGTTTTTGCAGGGATTGCCCCCTTTAACTTCCCGGCGATGATCCCCATGGGCTGGATGGCGCCCATGTGCATTGCCTGCGGCAATACCATGATTTTGAAAGCGGCCAGCATGACCCCGCTGACGGCAATGCGCTTCGCGGAGCTTTACCGGGAAGCGGGGCTGCCGGAGGGCGTGCTGAACATAGTGACCTGCAGCAGGAGGGAAGCCGAGATCTTCCTGCATCATCCTGTCGTTAACGGCATCACCTTTGTCGGCTCCACCAGTGTAGGGCGGCACATCTATTCCACGGCCAGCGCAAAGGGGAAGCGAGTCCAGGCGCTGTGCGAGGCCAAGAACCATGCGCTTGTTCTGGAGGATGCGCCGCTGGATCGGACGGCAAGGGGTATTATCAACGCCTATCTTGGCTGTGCCGGAGAACGCTGCATGGCACTCCCGGTGGTGGTAGTGCAGGAGAAAATTGCCGACGCGCTATCCGAAACCATTGTCCGCTTCAGCAGGGAAAGGGTTGTTGGACCCGCCTACGAAAAGACTTCGGAACTGGGTCCCCTTGTGTCAAAATCGCACAAGGCATTCGTGGAGAAATGCATAGAGGAGGGTGTAAAAGAAGGCGCCAAGCTGCTGCTGGACGGGAGGGGCTGCAAGGTTAAGGGCTATGAGAATGGCTTTTACCTGGGTCCCACGGTATTCGACCACGTCACTCCCGAAATGAAGGTGGGCCGTGAGGAGATATTTGGGCCGGTGCTCTGCATAAAAAGGGTGAAGACTTTTGAGGAAGGGCTTGAGCTCATGAACTCCAACCCCTATGCCAACGGGTCCGTTATTTTTACACAGAACGGTTACTATGCCCGGGAGTTTGCCCGCCATACCGACGCGGGGATGGTTGGCATTAACGTGGGCATACCCGTTCCCGTCGGCATGTTTCCCTTTTCCGGGAACAAGAAATCCTTCTTTGGCGACCTGCATGTGCTTGGCAAGGACGGCATTCGTTTTTATACGAGGGTAAAAACCGTCACCTCGAGATGGTTTGATGAAAATGAGATTAAGGCTGAAAAGGTAAGCACCTGGGACGGGACCATTTGAACCTGTATCATCAAAGGCCCTTCCAGTGAAGCATCAAACCGGTAAATGGAGCAGAAGCCACTCGCCGGAAAAGGAAGGGAGTTTGAAGCTTTTCGAAAAAATTGAACAGAAAGGCGCTGGTGCCATGTTGAAAAGAAAATTAGGCTATGCCTGCGGCGATATCTATGGGGGTGGGGCCTTTTTAATCTTCAGCATGCTCTACATGAATTTTCTGGTTATTGTAGAGGGGCTGCCTGTTTTTTACGCCACGCTCATTATTTTTGTGGGAAAATTATGGGATGCGATTACGGATCCAATTGTCGGCAATTTATCGGACAAGACGAGGTCGAAGTACGGAAGGCGCAGGATTTATTTTTTGATCGGGATCATCCCGGTCCTGGCCTCTTTTATCATGATGTGGTACTCCTTCGGCATCAGCGGAGAAACGGCCAGGTTCATTTATCACATGCTGGCGTACATGTTTTTCGGAACAGCGTTTACCATCGTTATGGTCCCCTATAATGCCATTCTGCCTGAGATGACAAGCGACTACAATGAGCGCACCAGTTTCACTGCGATGAGGATGGCTTTTTCCGCGGGGACTTCCATACTGGCAGCGGTTATACCCAGTATCATTATCAAGTCTATCGGCGGCGATATAAACGGACCCGAGCAAATCTACGGCTATTTGGCGATGGCGGTTCTATTTGGCCTGATTTTTGCGGCATGCTGGTTTTTAACTTTCCTCGGCACCTTTGAAAGAAAGGAGGTCCCGGCGGTAGAAAGTTTTTCCATGAGAAAATGGCTTTCTGTATTTCAAAACAGGACCTACCGTATTTTTCTCGGCATCTTCATAACTGTCCAGGTGGCCATTGACCTGCTGCTCGCCCTCTTTGTTTTTTACGTCGATATTGTTGTTTTGCAGTATAAGAACTACGAGGTGATAATGGGCGTGCTGCTGGTGTTCCAGCTGCTGTTCATGCTCTTACATAACAGGATTGCCCAGTATAAAGGGAAGCATTACCCTCTTTATATTGGATTGCCCGTATGGATAGCGGCCTCCTTTGCCTTCATCTTTATCACCAGTGAAACTCCCCTCTTTGTTCTGTGCATTTTGGCCGTCCTCATTGCACTGGGGGCTTCTGCGGGAAATCTGGCCACGTGGTCGATGCTTTCGGATATCTATGATGTGGACGAATTAATGACCAGCAAGCGCAGGGAAGGCATTTACAGCGGAATTACCACCTTCATCCGCAAGTTTTCCAGCGGAATTGCCGTTTTACTGCTGGGGCTGGGGCTTTCGCTGGCCGGGTTCAACCAGAATGAATACAATATCAGCCGGAGCATGGGAGCCGCATTCAACCCGGGGGAATACGCCACAACAGGCGTGGCGCTGACAATTAAATGGATGTTTGTGGTTATACCCGTCGTCTTTCTCGCAGCGGCGTTGATATTTGCACTGCGCTACAAGCTTGACTGCAAACGCTTCAACAGTGTCATTCAAGGCATAGAAAAACTCAAATCAGGCTTGAATCCTGTTGATTTCAGCAGCGATGAGAAGGCCACGTATGAGCTTTTAACAGGCAAGGCCGCCGAGAGCCTCTGGGACAGCCGCATCGCAGGATGACATGCTCGCCGGGGCGGGTTTCTAAGCCCGCCCCTACGCCGGGCCGGACGTGCCTCTCCACTTTGGGCGAGCGGGGCGGTGCCCCGCCCCTACAACTTCCGCGCCACGCCCGAACCTAAAGCGCTTATTGCAACCATTTGTTTCATCCAATGTTGCCAATTTTTCTAGGATGTAGGGGCGGCCCTCGTGGCCGCCCGCCGCTCCTTGATTCACTTTTTATTTACTGGAGGCGCAGGAAATGCGTGTTAGTTTATTGAATTGCTACAATAAGTAGACAAACCTTGCCTGGGGAAGGAGAAGTACCGTTCCAGCCCCGGCCCAAAAGGAGGAAGAAGATGTCCGCTTCCAGGTTGAAATCATTCAATTACGCTGTCGGCATGTTTGGCACCTCCATTCCCATTAACATGTTAAAAACTTATGCCGCCTACTTTTACGTGGATATGATGGGTTTAACCACGAAAAACGTGGCTACCATCCTCTTTATTTACACTTTTATCGATGCCATCGACAACCCCGTTTACGGCTTTTTCTCCGATCGCACCCGCACGCGCTGGGGGCGCCGCCGCCCCTGGCTGGTTGTCAGCACGCCCCTGATGGTATTAGGCCTCGTCTTTTTCTACAATCCGCCGGCGGACATGCCGCTCACGGCCCTTTTCTATTACGCCGCCGTTTTTTACATCTTTACGGGCACCCTGGATTCCATGGTTAACGCCAACTACGGGGCCCTCTTCCCGGAGCTTTTTACCACCGACGCCAGCCGGGCGGTGACCAACGCCCTGCGGCAGGCCTTTCAGCTGCTGGCCATGATTATCAGCGTTGCCCTTACCCCCATGGTCGCCGGCGCCCTCGGCTACGGCAATACCTCCATTGTTTACGGCTTCCTCGGTGGAGCGGTGATCCTCTACATGGCCCTGACCAGCAGGGAGGTTCCCGTGCGGGAGGAAGATGAGAAACCGGAGCTCTGGCACAGCATTAAAAGCCTGTTTATAAACCGCAAATTCTGGATCGCCGGCCTGGCCAACGCCTTTTATAGCGCCGCCATGAGCCTGGTCCTGGCCTCCGTGCCCTTTTTCGTCAAGTACGCCCTGGAGCTGCCCGACAGCCAGGCCACCTTCCTATTGGCGCCGGTTCTAATAGTCGCCGCCGGCTGCGTCTTTATCTGGGCTGCGCTGGTGCGGAAGTTTTCGGTCATTCCGGTCTGGCGTGCCGCCCTGGCCACGCTGGGCGCCGCCTTTGTGGCTCTCTATTTTGCGCGCTGCTTTACTTCCGCCCTCATCTGCAGCGTCCTGGTAGGCTTCGGCTTCTCCGGGGTCATCGCCACCATGGATCTCATCGGGGCAAAAATAATGGATGAAGACAAGGCAAAATACCGGCTGCGGCGCGAGGGGATTATCGCCAGCGCCCTGGGATTTATGAACCGGCTTAACGGCCTCTTTGTCAGCCTGGCCTTTCTCCTCGTTAACGTCCTTTACGGCTTTGAAAGCGGCGAGGTGCCCGGCAGCCAGCCGGGCAGCGCGTCCCGCTTTTTGCTGACCCTGTTTCCAATGCTGCTGATGGCAATTAGCCTTGCATTTTCCTTCTTTATTAACTTCAAGAAAGAGAAGGCTGAGGGGCAGGATTCCCCCGCCGCCGCTGCAGGAGGGACGGGAAGATAGCCATGGCCTTGATCCGAATTGACCACGTCCCGGAAACGGTAAAATTAAATATTTCCCTGAATGTAATCGTCCCCGATCCCGCCTCCATTGACGAGCTGCCGCTGATTGAGCGCAAAGTTCTCTACCTGCTGCACGGCCTCAGCGACGACGCTTCCGCCTGGCAGCGCTACACCTCCATCGAAACCCTGGCCGGCGCCTACGGGCTGGTGGTGGTGATGCCCTCGGCAGGCCGCAGCTTCTACTGCGACCTGCCCAACGGCCAGCTCTATTTCACTTACCTGACAGAAGAGCTGCCCCGCTACCTGGAGAACCTTTTCCAGCTCGCCCCCGGGCGCGAGGACACCTTTATCGCCGGCAACTCCATGGGCGGCTACGGCGCCTTCAAGGCCGCCTTTCTTCGCCCCGAGCTTTATGGCGCCGCGGCCAGCTTTTCGGGGATGCTTTCGCTGGATTTCCTGAAATATTTTCCCGATGACCCGCGCCTGGAGGAGTTTCGCTATCTATTCGGGAAGCTGGAGGATCTGCCGGGCAGCGAACATGATCCGGCGGTGTGGCTGAAAAATGCCGCCGCCGAAAAGAAAAAGCTGCCCCGCCTTTACATGGCCTGCGCCCGCCAGGAAGATCTCTACCCCCTCAATGTTATCTTCAGAGACGCCGCCGGTGCGCTGGATATAGAGGTGGATTACTTTGAGGCGGACGGCGCCCATGACTGGTTTTTCTGGGATGTCCAGATCCGGCGCTTCCTTGCCGCCGTCCTCGGCGAGTTGCCCGCCGGGCAATAAAAAAGGGAAAAAGGAAGGGGATATCTTATGCAGGAGAGGCTGGAGCTGCAGCTGTTTATAGAGCATGAGCGGCAGGGGACTTACTTCACGCTGCCCTTCACCATGCCGCCCGACGTGGAGTCCATGGTCTTGCGCTACAGCTACGACCGCCACCTGGAGAGCGAGAGGCCGGTGGAGAGGGGGACCTTCATCGCCCGGGAGGAGGTCAATATCATCGACCTGGGCCTGCTTTCGCCTGACGGTGCCCAGGTGGGCGCCTCAGGCTCGGACAAGAGAGAAATTTTCATCAGCGAAACCGATGCCACCCCCGGCTACCGCTCCTGTCCCCTTGCTCCGGGCCGCTGGCAGATCATTGTCGGCGCCTACAAGGTTGCTCCCGGCGGAGTTAATGTCACCTATGAAATAAGCTTTACTTTCAAGAGACTGCGCCTCCTTAAAGGCGACCTGCACACCCATACCGTGGGCTCGGACGGCATATTCACCGCAGCGGAGCTGGGGCGGCGGGCCCGGCTGCACGGGCTCGACTTCCTGGCCATTACCGACCACAACCAGATGGTCTCGCGCCAGTCCCTGCCCCGCATCGAGGGCCTCACCCTCATCTCCGGCATAGAGTGGACCCACTACCGCGGCCACGCCAATTTCCTGGGCGTGGACCGGCCCTACGACGAGCCCTTTTTCGCCAACACGCCGGAGGAGGTGCGGCGGCGCTTCCAATCCGCCCGGGAGCGCGGCGCCCTGATCATGATCAACCACCCCTTTGAAGAGGGGAACGAATTTCAGTTTGACCTGGAGGAGCTGCCCTTCGACTGCCTCAACGTGTGGAACGGGCCCATGCGCATGCAGAATTTCCAGGCCGTGGCTCTCTGGCAGAGCATGCTCGAGGAGGGGAAGAAGGTGCCCATCTGCGGCGGCAGCGACTACCACCGCGATATGCCCTTCTTATACCCGGGCGCGCCGGCCACCTGCGTCTATGCCCGCTCGGCCGGCGTGGAGGACATCCTGGAGGCGCTGAGGAGGGGGCACGCCTACATCATCTACGCCCCCGACGGCCCCACCCTGGAGATGCGCGCCGGGAAGGCCATTCTCGGAGACACCGTCCCCTGGCCGGTAGTAAAAGAGATGGAAATTGCCCTGGAGGGGCTCCAGGCCGGGGACAAGGTCCAGGTAATCACCGCCCGCAAAAGCGAAACCATCCTGGAAGCTCCCGCGCCCGGCAGCTACCGCGCCACCTATACCATGGAAGAGCCGGGATTCGCCCGCCTTGTTGTCGTGCGCTTTTTCCTTCCCGGCATCCCCGAGCTCCCGGCCCTTTTATCCAACCCCATCTACTTCGAAGAGAGCCGCTGAAAGGCGGCAGGAAGTTTTGCCACCAGCCGATCATGAAGGCGTTCTTTTCATGCCCACGATAAATATTCAGGCTGTCCGTTGCATTGGAGGCGGCAATCTGAAACGCCTGCAGGCTTCTTTTAGGGATACATTACCGGATCCGGGCAGGCTATTTTCCCCAATTAAATTTTTCACTAGAAGAAGGATTTTTACCTCAGCCGGACTTGGACCGGGGAAAGGCCGGTAAAGGCGGGAGGACAGGCAAGAACGCCCGGCCAGTTCTAGGAAACAAATACATAATTGCACCAGGATTGGAGGAATTATTCTGGGCGGAGAAATAATGGCTCTGGCCATGCTTTTCGGTTACATCAGTATGGGGCTTCTCCTGGCCGCTTTCTTAAGAAGCCAGTTTAAGTATCTGCAACGGCTGTTTTTCCCCAGCTGCATTCTGGCGGGGTTCATCCTGCTGCTCCTCGGCCCTAGTTTACTCAGTATTATCAATATACCCGCCGCCGGAGCAGAAGGCCTTGTCTATATTTTGCTGGCCGCGCTGTTTGCCGCCCTGGGCCTGCGGGGTTTTGCTTTAAAAATGGCCGGCCGTGAGACAGCGGCGATAACGGCGCTGCTGACCAAAGGCCTCGCTTTCCAGGGAGTAATCGGGCTTCTGTTCACCCTGCTGCTGATCGTCCTGGTGAGCGCAGATTTTTTTGCCGGGTTCGGTTCACTGTTAATGTTCGGCTTCGGTTATGATACCCTGCTCGCCCGGATCTTCGGCGGTTACTGGGAGAAAAGTCTCGGATTTGCCGGCGGTGGAGCCATCGGTTACTCTTTCGGAATCCTCGGTCTTCTCTTCTCGTATCTGCTCGGCCTGTTTATGGTTGCCCGGGCCGTTAAGAAGAGCGGTGCGCCACTTTTTGCCGAAGGCGATGATCCATCTTTCCTAAGCGGATTTGCGCCCCGCGGCGAGGCCAAGCCCTCCCCGGACAGGATGACTACCAAGCAGCAGTCAATCGAAACATTGTCGTTCCATTTTGCGTTAATCGGGCTGGCTCTATTGATCACCTTTGCCGTTATCCGCCTGGTTGGATTAATCTTGATCAGGCTGTTTGGTTCATCTGTCGCCGACCTTGTGGAAATCTTAATGAACCTGCAATTTCTGCTCGCTTTTGCCGCAGGTGCAGTCATGCGCAAACTTGCCTTACGCTGCAAGGTTGACCATGTAATCGATGAAGGCACGATCGGGCGGATCATCGCCCTGCTGGTTGACTTCATGGTAGTCGCGGCGATCATTTCCATACCGCTGGTCATATCCAGGGTGCACCTGTGGGAAATCCTCACTCTGGCCCTGATCGGAGCAGCGCTGACTTTTTTGCTCGTGCCCCTGTCAACCCGCCTGATGTTCAGCGAGGAGAGCCTTACCCGGCAGGTCGCTCTATTTGCTTTTCTTACAGGCAATATATCCAGCAGCGTTGCCCTGCTGAGGATAATGGATCCCCGCCTGGAAAACCCGCTGATCGGGCACCTGGCCTTGGCCGGCGGGCTGGTCATGGTTACCGGTTTACCCCTGTGGTGCCTGGTGAACCTGCCCCTGGTTGCAGACAATCCTCTATATATTGTGGTCGCGGCTGTTTTGATGATCCTTTATGGAGGGTTGTGGTACCTGGCCTGGCATTTTTTAATTAACCGGAAGGTTGAAACGGAGGCATCGGGAGAAGACGTGAAGTCCTGATATATTAACGAAATAAAAGTAAGCTTCGCCATCCGGGACTTCGTTTGCCAGCTTAATTGACATGACTGGAGATAGGCCATGCGTCCTATACTGTTTAAAATCGGTGAATATCCATTCCATTCCTACTCGGTATCGATGGGGCTGGCTCTCCTAATTTCAATACTGCTCATTGTAAGGCAGGCCAAGCGGGAAGGGTATGATCCCGACCGGATTCTCGAAGGATGTATTATCATTGCTGCCAGCGGTTTGCTCGGCGCCCGCCTTGTTTTTGCAGCCCAGAACCTGGATTATTTCAGCGTCAACTGGCCGCAGATATTCACGCTCAAGTTTGGATGGTTTTCGGCGCACGGAGCGCTGTTTCTGTCCCTGCTGGCGGGCCTTTTATGGTGCCGCCGGCGCAAGGTCATCAATTTTCTGGACCTGGGCGACCTGATGATACCCTACTATATGGTGGGCTATGTTATTGTTCGCACTTTGGGCTGTTTTTTGGCCGGCTGCTGTTATGGGAAAGTCAGCGATCTGCCCTGGGCCGTGGTTATGGTTAATGTAGATTCCCAACCCCGCCACCCCGTTCAACTCTACGCCGCTCTGGGCGGCATAATCATATTTATTATATTAAAATATTATTACCGGATCAGGCCATTTCCGGGTTCCAATATCCTGCTCATGTTTATCCTGTATGGCATCTTGCGTTTTATCTGCGAGTTTTTCCGGGAAGCCGATGTCGAACCCCCGTGGCTGGGATTAAGCCTGGCTCAACTGGTCAGCCTGCTGATGATTGTCCTCTCATCATCCGTTTTCTTTGCGGTCTTGTACAATAAGCGCCGCAGTACGGCCGGAAGGGCAAAAACATAAACTACCGCCCTGCAGATAAAAGGGTTTTCCCGAATAGTGCCTAAAGTCAAGCTTTTTTTTGAAAATTACAGGTTTCTTGCAGGGCGGTTAACCCTTAAGACCAGTTGCGGCGGTAGATCAGGGGCCGCGGTTCATAAGTCCAGCCCCTGGAAAGGCGTTTCTCTTCCCTGCTTCCCGTGCACCAGAAGAGGGGTCCCAGTATCCGGCTTGCGGCTGCGGTCAGGGGCCCAAAGGCCTGCTCCAGCTCCCCGCGCAACGCGCGGGCCTGACTTGCTACGGCCGGGTTCGTTCTTCCAAGCTTACGTTCCATCACCCAAAGCGCCGCAGGATAGAGATGGCGCAGCAAAGCCTCCCGGCGAATGAACAGTTCGCGCACGCGCGGATCGGGATGGTTTTTGTAACGCTTCCAGCCGGCGAAGTACGTGCGGCACATGCGGAATATGCTGGGCCCGTTTACCTGAAAATCACGCTCAAAGGCCCGGAGTAGAAATTGGGTCGATTCCTCACGGGTTATGGCTGCATGTTTAAAATTAAAAGCGTACTGGCCGTGAATATCGGCCGGGTCCACGTCAAGCAGCCGCTGCTGCTCGGCCATTTCCCGGTAAAGCGGCGTGCCCGGCATGGGGGTATAGAGCATAAACTGGTGCAGATCAGTCTGATGGGCAACAGCGTGATCGATTTCCTCATCGATGTTTTGCGGGGAATGATGCTCCAGGCCAATAATGCTGGAGCCCAGGACAAGGATACCGTGCTCCCTCAGTTCACGCGACAGCTTTATGGTGTCGGCGCCTTTTAGTTTTGGGTATTTCGCGCGCGGTGACTCCAGGCCCAGCCAGAGCGAGGTTACCCCCAGCTCAATCAGCTCCTCATAGCTGTACTGCCTGATGGCATTGACTGAAGAAAAAAGATTGAGGGTCCAGCTTTTGCGCTTTTTTCGCATTAACTCCAGCAGCTCCATGGCCCGCTTCTTCTGCAGAAGAAAGTTTTCGTCCATAATGGAAAACCCTTTGGAATTTTTGGCGGCTTCCGCTTCTTCCATGACCCGGAACAGCTCTGCTCCTGTTCCGTAGAAATTGATCACCTTGCCCTTGCCGCCAAAAAAAGCGGATGTGCTGCAGAAGTTGCATCCCATCATACAGCCGGCAGAAGCGATAATAGCGGCGGAGTTGTCATACCTGCGGGGCAGCTTCACCCCCAGCACTCTTAAATCGTATCCGGTGGAAAGCACGGGATGCTGCAGGGGAGCGGTTGCCTCTTCACCGAGGTATTGGCGAAACCAGGCTACCCCTTCCCCCTTGACAATATGATCGGCGTCGATCATTTTTTCCAGGCCGGGAATAGAGGCCACGTGACCGCCGACAACGATTGTAGATTGCGGTGAGAGCTCCCTGACCAGGCGGCACATCTCTTTAACCTTCCCAACATTGACCACAATTGAGGATATCCCGACAATATCATAATCATTTGATTGCAGCTCGCGGGCAAATGTTTCCCGGGTGGGGAAATCAAGCACCGTACAGGGAGCGGATATATTTTCTTGGATAAACCTGATCCCCCAGGAATGATGAAAGCGGCGCGGGGAATAAATCCCCTGGACCCGTGTAACCTGGTTATGGTAGAGCTCCATCGGGTTAATGGCGCGGCTGCCATACTCATCGTCCCGCGCATAGGGACCGAACACTGCGCTAAGCAGCACGCGGGCGCGAATACTCTTTGGATGCCGGTGAACATTCTCCGATATATTATGAATTTTCATTATTTGATCCCTGGAATATACTTCGCTTTTTGAAGTAACAATCCTTCCCCAAGACGCTGCTGCAAGCCGATCACTTGAAAGATAAAAACCTAGATTTGTATTTGCCAACTTGTTGTAATATTGTTAAGAAAAAAAGTGAAGGGGGATTTCCCTATGAGCTCAAGCTTCATCATCGAGTGGCTTTTCCGTTTATTAGTTTTTTGTTTCCATACGGACTGATTATCGCTGTTATTCTCCTGCTCGTTATCCGCAGAAAACATATCTCCAAAAAGTCTGCCTTATTTTCCGGGATCACCTTGGTCCTGTTCTGGTTGTTCATCGGGACCGTCTATTATTTCAGGTATGCTTCTTTGCCGGAAGTGATGCCATTCTACATTATTATTGGCGTGATCGGCGCTGTTCCGGTGCTGGTAAAGTTCTACTTGCTGGGGGCAACCTTTCTCGCCGGGGCTGCCGCGGGGTGGCTGCTTGACTGCATCATCTCGGCGAAGATGGCGCACACCCCGACCATGGCCGCGGGCATGGCCAACATCTTTGCACTGATTCTCGGGCTGTTACTGGCCGTAATTCTCGAAATTGTTTACCGGAAGGTCCGAACATAGTTTGCCCGCGTCGGCCTGCGGGATCTTCGTAGAATTTCCCCTTTTCCAAAGAAAAGTATTAAACACCCTTTTTCCCCAAGGTTAAGTATCAAACTCCCCCCTTTTCCAAAGGGGGGCCGGGGGGGGATTTCCCATTACCTGTAAATATCCGCTTTCCGGGGCGGCTTCTTGCCGAGCATGGCCCGGGCAAACCGGTACAGCCCCCTGATTGTTTTCCCGTTGAAGGCATCAAGCAGTCCCAGCGCCGCCTCGTAAGACACCGCGCCGTCCGTCATGGAGTAAATGTTGCGCACGGGCAGGAACGCGGCTCCCTTGCGGACCATGTTTTTCTCAAACTCCGGGGCGTCCTTGGGCAAAGCCTTCGGGGCAAACCTGGTCACCGCCCAGCTGAAAATCTTTCCGAAAAGGCTTACTCCCAGGTCGCCAATGGTGCTGTTCATATCAAGTTCCCCTTTCCCGGGCGGGGTATCGGGGTCTAATTTGCGGTCCAGGAGCGCCTCGAACTGCTCCGGGGGTATCTCCTCCGCCCCGGCGAGAGCATAGTACACCGGCGCCTTCTCCCTGTAGTCGGGCATTTCGGTGGCGGGGGCGTTGACCCGCACCATGGCCCGGAGCCGTATATCCCGCGACGATGCGCCCACCAGGATTTCAAAGTCGCCGCTCTCCACGCACCAGCCTCCGGTGCGGACGTTGTAGAAGACGAAGGCCTCCCGGCCCAGCTTTAGAGTGATCCTTTTTGACTCGCCTTTTTTCAGGAAAACCTTTTTAAAGGCCTTGAGCTCTTTCTCGGGAACAAAATGAGTGGCCTGGCAATCCCTGACGTAGAGCTGGGCCGTTTCGGCGCCGCCGCAATCGCCGCTGTTGGTGATATCGAAGCTGACGGTGAGGGTGCCGCTTTCATCTAGCGACTCCGCGCTCAGCTCCAGGTTGGCGTAGTCGAAGCGGGTGTAGGAGAGGCCGTAGCCGAAGGGAAAGAGCACCTCCTTTTGCGCGCTGTCGTAATAGCGGTAGCCGACAAAGATGCTTTCCCGGTAGTGGACCCGCCTGGGCCCCATGCCAAAGTATTTCACGGCCAGGCAGTCTTCCAGGCGCCGCGGGAAGGTCTCGGCCAGCTTTCCGGAGGGGTTCACCCGGCCGAAGATAAGATCATAAGCCGCTTCTCCCGCGGCTTCTCCCCCCAGGTAGAGATTGAGCACGGCGCCAGCCTGATCCAGCCAGGGCATTTCCACCGGGGCGCCGCAGCTGAGAATGACGATGACGTTGTCCGATATTTTGGCAAGAGCTGTGATAAGCTCGTTGTGCCCCCGGGGAATCTCCAGGTGGCTGCGGTCGAAAGATTCGGATTCGTATTCGTCTGTCAGGCCGGCAAAAACGAGGACATATTCTTTCTTCCGGGCCAGCTCCACGGCGGCGGCAATCTCCTTTTCCGAGTAGCCGTCGCCCTTCATGGTGTAGCCGGGCGCGTAGTCGTAAGCTATGTTTTGCGTGTCCAGGCAGTCGCAGAAGCTGACCAGCTTCCTGGGGTTCACCCGGCTGCTGCCGCTGCCCTGGTAGCGGGGTTCCCTGGCCAGCCTGCCGATGACGGCAAAGTCAGCCTCCGGGCTGAGCGGCAGGAGCCGGTTCCTGTTTTTCAGCAGGACGGCGCCGCTGGCCGCCGCCCGGCGCGCCAGCTGGTGATGTTTTTCATAGTCTGCCTTGAGGCCGGCCGCCTTCTCTTTTGTTTCGGCACATTTAAAGACAAAGCACAGGATCCTGGCCACGGCCCGGTCCAGCACTTCAGCGTCGAGCTTGCCTGCCTTAACCGCCTCGATAATCTGCCGGTCGTGAATACCGTTGGAGGAGGGCATCTCCAGGTCAAGCCCGGCCGCGAGCCCCTTAACCCGGTCGTTGACCGCGCCCCAGTCCGAGATGACGATTCCCTCGAAACCCCACTCCTCCCTTAAAATATCCCACAGCAGCTTCCGGTTCTCGCTGGCATGGATGCCGTTAACCAGGTTGTAGCTGCACATGATCGTGGCGGGGCGGGATTTTTTAACGGCGATCTCAAAGGCTTTCAGGTAGATCTCCCTCAGGGCTTTTTCATCCACTTCGGAGCTGATGGTCAGGCGGCGGTACTCCTGGGAATTGGCGGCATAGTGTTTCAGCGATGCGGCTACACCTTTCTCCTGCACTCCCCGGATAAAGGCGGCGGCCAGCTCTCCGGCCAGGAAAGGGTCTTCGCTGAAATACTCGAAGTTGCGCCCGCAGAGGGGCGTTCTCTTGATGTTTACTCCCGGGCCGAGAACCATGGACACGCCCTGCTCGAGACATTCTTCGGCAATGGCCCGGCCCACTTCGGCGATTAGCTCCGGGTCCCAGGAGGAGGCCAGGGTCACTGCGGGAGGAAAGCAGGTGGCGGGGTAGCTTTCCTTAAACATGCCCTTGCTGTCTTCTCTTTCCTTGCGCAGGCCGTGCGGCCCGTCGGCCATAAATATGGAGGGGATGCCCAGCCTTTTGATGGGCGTGGTTTCCCAGCTGCTTATGCCCGAGCATAAGGCGGCTTTTTCTTCCAGGGTAAGCTGTCCCACTATCTTTCCAATCTCCGGCAAGGTAGAGCCCCCTTAATTGTTTGTTTATTCACAAAAATAATAGCAAAGACCTATCTGGCCTGTCAATGCCGCCTGCAGGCAGCTGTTTGGCGGGAATATTTAAAAATGAGGGTGAAGCTTGCCGATGCCCTGGGCAGGAGCAGGTAAGCTTCCTTTAAATAATGGTCTGAAGAATTCCCTTGCCTTTTGATGGACTTACATATTTCTTCTGCCGCGGATACGTTATTGGATTAGGAGGTGATTGAACCGTTAACGCATAAGTGTAATGATAAAGCCTGGCGGAACCGGCAAACCTTGTATTTCAATTAAAAAGGGGGTTTTTATCCTGAAGGTTAAATCAAACCTGGAGTGGCAAATACTGGAGTCATTTAGAGCTATGCAAAAACACAGCAGCGAAATAAGCGCATACAAGGTGCATGTGGAAAAGGATTTAACTGTAGAAGCTGTGGCAAGTGGAGATGATACCGTAATCATTATTGTCAGGGGCTGTCCCCTATCATGACGGCAAGTTTATCCTCCGAACAGGGCCAGGACCTCGCCGGCCTTGTTCCGGCCATCCCCGTTGCAGCTGATGAAGCGCCGTACTTTGAAAGAAGTAAGCTGCGCGCCCCGGTAAATCTGCCGGACAAATTCAGTGTCGTGATTGGAGATCAGGACGGGGACTCCCTTTTCAGCCAGCCGGGCAGCCAGCTCCGACAGTTTTATCTGCTCCTCTAAGCCGAAGCCGCCGCTGCTGTATTCCGTGAAGTTTGCGGTTGAAGAGAGGGGAACGTAGGGGGGGTCGCAGTAAACCACATCCCCGGGCTTCGCTTGGACCATGGCAACGCGGAAGTCCTGGCATACAAATACTGCCTGCTGCGCTTTCCGGGCGTAATATATCATCTCTTTTTCCGGGAAGTAGGGCTTTACATATCTTCCAAAGGGGGTGTTGAATTCTCCCGCGGCATTGTAGCGGCAGAGCCCGTTGTAGCCGTGGCGGTTCAGGTATAAAAAGAGAGCGGCTTTCTCCTTCCTGTCCCTGCTCCGGTTGAATTGAAAGCGCAGGCGGTAGTATTCTTCTTCCCGGTTTGATGCGGGGATAAAATAGCCGCGGCAGTATTGCACAAAATATTCGCCCTCCTCTTTTAGAACCTGGAAGAGGTTGATCAGATCGGCATTGCTGTCGCTGAGAAGGTAGCTGGGATAATCGGTATTGAGGAATACGGCGCCCGATCCCACGAACGGCTCCACCAGCCTGCTCCCTGGCGGCAGCTGCTCCTTGATGCGGTGGACAATGCGATACTTGCCGCCGGCCCACTTTAGAAAAGGCTTCATTGGCCCCTCCCGGTAGTAGAAGTGGATAAATTCTTCCACCCGGGGAGCCTCAAATCCTGCCCGCTGGGTACGGCAAACGGAGCCTAAGTGGGACACTAGGGACGTACCTGTTTGTCCCATTTTGATCGACTTAAACTTGATTTGTGGGACGGAAAGGTACGTCCCTGTTGTCCCATAACAGGTGAGGCTTCTACACTTTCTCCCAGAGCGTAGCGTTGGCATTGCCGAAGCCGCCGCAGAGGGCGGCCAGCCCGTACCTGGCATCGGGGAGATCTTTTTTCATGATGTTGTTCAAGGTGATGACGATGCGGGCGCCCGACTCGCCCAGGGGATGCCCCAGGGCCAGCGCTCCTCCCCAGAGATTCGTCTTTTTGAAAGGAGCATTCTCTTCAAATCCCAGCTCCCGCAGGCAGGCCAGGGCCTGGCTGGCAAAAGCTTCGTTAAGCTCCACCACGTCGATGTCGCCGGGGGTCAGGTTAAATCTATCCAGCAGTTTGCGCACGGCGTAGATCGGCCCTATCCCCATGATGGTGGGGTCGCAGCCGGCCATGGCTCCCCCCTTATAGCGCAGGTGGTAGCTTAAGCCTAGGGCATCGGCTTTCTGCCGTTCCATCAGCAGCAGGGCACAGGCCCCCTGGGTCAGGGGAGAGGAGAAAGCGGCGGTAATCACACCGCCATCTTTAAAGGGAGTGGGCAGCCCGGCCATGCTTTCGCGGGAAATATTGTCCCTGATCCACTGGTCGCGGTCGACGATAATTTTTTCCCCCTTCTCATTTTCTCCCTCCACGGGGACGATTTCATCCTTGAATTTGCCTGCGTCCCGCGCTGCCGCCGCCCGCTTGTGGCTGTAGTAAGCCATCTCGATCATATCTTCAGAAGAAATCTTCCACATCCCGGCTACTTTTTCTGCCGTCGGTCCCATGGGCAGCTCCATGGGATTATAGCGCTGGTAAAGCCGCACCGGGGGCTCCATCCCCTGCCCCATCTTCACGTTGAGCATGTCTTCCACTCCGCCGGCGACGTAGATCTCGCCTTCGCCGCACATGATGGCGCGGGCGGCGTGCTCAATGGCGGACATCCCCGAAGGGCATTGCTGGCAGATGGTATTGGCGGGCACGCTTTCGGGGTAGCCGCCGGCCAGCCAGGCCAGCCTGCCGATGTCGTGCTGCATGCCGCTCTGGTTGGCGCAGCCGATAAAAACGGCTTCCACATCTTCCGGCTTAACGGCCTTGTTTCGTTCAAAGAGAGCATCGAAGACCGCCGTCAGCAGTTCGTCGGGTGTTCGCTTTCTGAACCAGCCCTTCTCGGCATGGGCTCTGCAGTTTGCTGTCCTCACGCCGTCAACGATAACACATTCCCTGAGCATCGCTCCTCCTCCTTATTTGGGTTGGCCAAGGTTTTCCTCCCCGCGGATGGCCCTGATAGGGTTTTTTGCTTTAACAAGGCCGGGGAGAATTTAATGAAATCATCATTTCATATTAGGGAAAATTATTTCTCTACATATTTAGATAATTCCTTCTTGCTATTCATTTATAAAAATTCTAAACTTTTAACAGAACTGTGAGGGTAGGCAGGTAAATTGCGGCTTTAATAGAAATTTACTATTAATTAGGGAAGCGGTAAAGCTGCCTTCATTTATATTTTAAGCCCTTTCACGCTACCCTATGAACGCGGCCAGGTTGCCGGTACCCAGACCCTGGAGCAAGACAGATTAAAACTTTTGCGAGGCCATAGGATGAACTGGCACAAAATACTGGGCACTACTCCCGGTGAAGGCATGCAGCCCAAAGAGGTCTTTTCCTACAGCATCGCCGGCCTGGGGCAGAACATGATCTTCGCCATGGTCAGCTCTTTCTTAATGCTGTATTACACCGACGCGGTGGGGCTGCTTCCCGGCGCCGTGGCCATGATCATGCTGGGCACCCGCCTCTTTGACGCTTTTAACGATCCCATCATGGGGAGCATCGTTGATCGAACCAGGAGCAGGTGGGGCAAGCTGCGCCCTTACCTGCTGTTTTCGCCTCTTCCTATAGCCATATTTACAGTAATCTGCTTTACTACCTTGCCCGGGGCTGACTACACTGCCAGGCTCATATATGCAATCGTTACTTACAACATCTGGGCCATACTCTATACCATCCTCGACGTGCCCTATTGGGGCCTCTCCACGGCGATGACCTCCGACACTCACAAGCGAGCGACCATGCTTACCATAGCCAGGCTGGCCTGCACCCTGGGAGGGGGGTTGATTACCCTGACGGTTCCTATTATCGTGGGCTTCATGCAGAGCCGGACTACCGGTGGGCTGCTGCTGGAGGAAATCCCCCTGGAGCAGCAGGAGGCGGTAAGGGCGGCCATCGGCAGCGACCTGAGAGCAGCTTTTCCCTGGATTGCCGCAGTCGTCGCGGCCCTGGCTCTTCCGTTCATCTTTGCCGCTTTTGTGGGCACCAAGGAAAGGTATTATTCTGACGAGCCCCCCCATTCCATGTTGGAAAACTTCAAGCTGTTGTTTATAAATGGGCCGCTGATGTTAATTGTGCTGTCGGGCATCTTGGGCTCCCTGAAAGGCATGTTCCTCGCCGGGGGCATCTATTTTGCCAAGTATAATCTTGGAGATAGCGGCTACTTTACTTTAATCAACCTCTCCGTGGCTCCCGGCGGGTTGCTGGCTTCCCTTTTAACCCCCATGCTGTCACGCAAATTCGGCAAGCGAGACCTGTTCATCTATTCCCACCTGGCCGGTGCGGCGGTGCTGCTGGCCATGTATTTCGTGGGATGGAGATCTGCTTTCGGCCTCTGGTTTAACATGGCCGGGTTAATTATCGTGGGCATCCCGTTGGGCTTTGCCAATATCTTGACTTATGCCATGATCGCCGATACGGTGGATTACCTGGAGTGGAAGACCGGCAAAAGGGCGGAAGGCATGTGCTTCGCCATGCAAACATTTATCTCCAAGGTTGGCACCGCCCTGAGCTCCTTCGCCATAATGCTCACGCTTAGCATTGTAGGCTTCGTGGAAAATGTGGCCGCGCCGCCCCGAGTCCAGGACGGCATCTACTTTGCCAACGTGTTCCTGGCGGCGGTGAGCATGCTGGCCTGCACCATCCCCCTCTTTTTCTACCGCTTCACCGAGAAGGAGCAGGCCCGTGCCGTGGCTGTTACCGCTGCCCGGAGGGGAATTAAGGCGGAAGGAGGCTATGATCACACGGTATAGTCAACTCACATTTTTCTTGAGGCGGCTGTTTACAACTAGTTGATGCGGGTAATGCAAAAAGAAGGCTACTGCCCGGGCCAAACGCCCCGGGCTATTTTTCGCCGCCTTAACCTTAACCCGAAGATTAAAGCAGCAATCCCTACAAGGATCAGTCCGGGCCAGGCCAGAAGGGGAAATGTCCGCCGGCTGCTGATGCGATTTGCGGGTTCCCTGTAGTATGGGGGTATCTGGGGGATGCCTTCGGGGCCGGGGGGATGAGCGGCGGCATATTCTACCAGGGCCATCCAGACCTTTAACTCACTGCCTTCCTCATCGTAAACCAAGATTTCTTCCGATATATTGCCTTCGTGATCAAGGTATGGCACAGGATTTCCGGAAGCATCCTTGGGAACTATTTTTAGCATGGGCAAAATATGAGTTATTTTTTCCAGGGTGGGCAGGTGATATAGAACATATGATTCGGTTGCTACCTGGTATAGCTTTTGATCGCCCCTCGCCAGCGGGACAAAATCATCATTTAATGTTTGCCGCCCTTCTCCGGTGAATCGCTCGGCGTTAATTACCGAGCGAAGGGAAGGGATCGGCGTGCTGTCTCCAAAAACATCTATGATTTTAAAAGGAAGATTGAACAAGACAGCCCGCTGCGGGTCGTAAGCAAGGCGCAGGCCTGAAATTTGGGGGTATTCCGCGTATCCCCTGAATTCCGGAAGAAGGAAGAAAATCTCTAAAATGCGCCGCACTTCCTCTCCGGTCAGATAGAAGGATACTACCGGATGGCCGGGCAGCATATCAGAGCCCGTACCGGTAAGGGTAATATCGGCCAACTCTTTAAAGGTAATCTTTCCCGGTCCCAGGGACTTCCAGCAGAGCCCTGAAGGAAGCAGCGCAAAATCAACCCTTTCTCCCAGCTTTTGACCGGCTACAATGCGCAAAGCATCAGTGGCGAAATTACCCATGGGCGTCTCTTGGAAGGGGGCGCTGTAGAGCTCAAAGTCGGCATAAGCGACCACCTCATCCATTGACTTGACCTTTCCTCCGGTCAGTGCATTAATTCCCCTGTTCAGTTCTTGTTCATACCCCGCCACCATCTCGGCGATGAGGGGATCTTCCGTAATCGATTTATCCAGTTCAAGGTGGTAAGGAAGACCGGTCTCTTTATTTCTCAGACGCAGCTTGCCGCTGGAACAATCAAAAGCAAGCTCCAGGATGCAAAGATGCTGCAGGTAGGCTGAAGTTTGCAATACTATGGTATGGTTAACCCATAAGGGCTCCATCCGCTCATGGTCGTGGCCTCCCAGGATAAGGTCAATTCCAGGCACCTCCCGGGCCAGTTCAATATTATCCCTGGCAGAAGCATGATTTACGGCGATAATAACATCGGCACCCTG
>JAAZHP010000031.1 GCA_012510625.1 Bacillota bacterium | reverse complement strand
TATATCAGCAAACTTATAACCAGTTAGTTAACTCGGTGCCTGGCACCAAATTAACTAATTCGTACCCGTGTATTCGTATCTCTTTCCGTCTCCATGGGAGCAATGGCGCCGATACAGTAGGCGGGAAGACCTTTTTCTTCCAGCACCTTTATTAATTTGCCGGCCTCTTCAGGTGGCACCACCAGAGCAAAGCCGATACCCATGTTAAATGTACGGTACATCTCACCACGGGCTACCGGGCCCAGTTTTTCAATCAGCCCGAAAACGGGCGGTATCTCCCAGGATGAAGCATCGATTACCGCCTGCAGCCCTTCCGGCAAAATCCGCGACAGGTTGCCTGGCAGGCCGCCCCCGGTGATGTGAGCCATCCCTTTTATATGGAATCGATGCAGCAGAGGTAATATCTCCGGCACGTAGATACGCGTCGGCCGGAGCAGCTCCTCGCCGAGAGCGATTCCGCCAAGCTCGTTAGGCCGGTCATCCAGCGAGAGCTCCGCCTGCTCAAAGAGCACTTTCCGGGCCAGCGAATAACCGTTGCTGTGCAATCCGGACGAGGCCAGGCCGATAACCAGGTCACCGGGAAGAATGGTTGTTCCGTCAATGATCTCGTCGCGCTCCACCAGGCCCACCGCAAATCCGGCCAGGTCATACTCCCCGGGAGTGTAGAATCCGGGCATCTCCGCAGTCTCTCCCCCCAGGAGTGCACAGCCGGCAATGCGGCAGCCGCTGGCCAATCCCCTCACGACCTGCTCCACCTGCTCAGGATCCAGTTTCCCCACAGCCAGATAATCCAGGAAGAAAAGCGGCTCTGCGCCTTGAACCAGGATGTCGTTAACGCACATTGCCACGCAATCTTCACCGACTGTAGTATGGTTCCCGCAGGCAAAGGCTATTTTCAACTTCGTCCCCACACCGTCGCAGCCGGATACCAGTACCGGCCGGCGGTATCTTTCCGTTTTAAGCGCAAAAAACCCGCTGAAACCGCCCAAGTCCTGAAGCACTTCGGGGCGGAAAGTGGAGCGGGCCAGCCCCTTGATCCGCTCCACGGCGGCTTCTCCGGCAGCAATATCCACCCCGGCTTGCCGGTAATCAATGTGCTCGCTCATCGAGTTCTCGATCCATCCTTTTGGAATTAGTTAATTCGGTGCCTGGCACCGAATTAACTAATTGGTTAGCTAAAGAAGAGCGGGGCAAAGACAAGGGCGACGATGCTCATCAGCTTGATTAGAATGTTGAGCGAAGGGCCGGCGGTATCCTTGAAGGGATCGCCGACGGTGTCGCCAACAACGGCGGCCTTGTGCGGATCGCTGCCCTTGCCGCCATACTGTCCCGACTCAATATATTTCTTGGCGTTGTCCCAGGCGCCGCCCGCGTTGGCCATGTAGATAGCCTGCAGCACCCCCACGAGCAGCGCGCCGGCCAGCAGCCCGCCCAATGCCTCTTTGCCCAGCAGAAAACCCACGGCCAGCGGGACTATCACCGCCGATAGGCCGGGAATAATCATCTCTTTAAGGGCAGCGCGGGTGCTGATATCGACGCAGCGGGCATACTCGGGACGCGCCTTGCCCTCCATCAAGCC
>JAAZHP010000257.1 GCA_012510625.1 Bacillota bacterium | reverse complement strand
GTGCCGCCGCGCTTTACCCGGACCTACGAGAACTGGGTGGAAAATATTCGCGACTGGTGCATCTCGCGCCAGCTCTGGTGGGGGCACCGCATCCCCGCCTGGTACTGTTCCTGCGGCGAGATCATTGTTGATTATGAAGATCCGGCTTCCTGTCCCGCCTGCGGCGGAGAGGAGCTGGAGCAGGATCCCGATGTCCTCGATACCTGGTTCAGCTCTGCCCTCTGGCCTTTCTCTACCATGGGCTGGCCCGACCACACCCCCGACCTGGAGCGCTATTTTCCCACCGATGTGCTCGTAACAGGCTATGATATTATCTTTTTCTGGGTGGCGCGGATGCTTTTCATGTCGCTCCGGTTTATGCGGGAGGTTCCTTTCAAAACGGTTTATATCCACGGGCTGGTGCGCGATGCCCTGGGGCGGAAGATGAGTAAATCTCTCGGAAACGGGATTGATCCCCTCGAAGTGATCGCCCAATACGGCGCCGACACCCTTCGCTTTACCCTGGTTACGGGGCAGGCGCCCGGCAATGACCAGCGCTTCCGCCAGGAAAATGTGGAGGCGGGGCGCAACTTTGCCAACAAGGTCTGGAACGCCTCCCGCTTTGTCTTGATGAACCTGGACGGCGGATCCGGCCAGGAGCCCGATTACATTCCCTTTGTTCCCGGCTCATCGACAGAGAACCTGACGAGCGAGGACCGCTGGATATTGCACCGCTACAATGAAGCCGTGGGCCGGGTTACCGCTTTGCTTGAGGAATATGAGCTGGGTGAGGCCGCCCGCCAGGTTTATGAATTTCTCTGGAGCGACTATTGCGACTGGTATGTGGAGTTGAGCAAGCATTATCTTTACGGTGAATGTGAGACGGAGGCCTCCCGTGAATCCCGCCGCCGCACCCGGGGCGTCCTGCTTTACGTTCTCGACGGAGTGCTGCGCCTGCTGCACCCCTTCATGCCTTTTATATCCGAAGAGATCTGGCAGCATCTGCCGCAGCGCCAATCGGCCCTTGTCATCGCGGCCTGGCCGCGCCAGGATTCCCGCCTGGATTTTCCCGGCGAAGCGGAGGCCCTCTCCCTGGTTCAGGAGGCAATCCGGGCGGTGCGCAACCTGCGCAGCCAGGTGCAGCTGCCCCCCGGGCAGGCGGCGCCGGTAATTCTAAAGCCCTCGCCGGAGGCGGCCGCCACGCTGGAAAAAGAGCGGCATCAACTGAGCAGGCTGTCATTTGCCGAACCGCTGACCATTGACCCCGCTGCTGAAAAGCCGCGCCAGGCGCTGGCGGCCATTGTTGGCGATGAGCTTGAAGTTTACCTGCCCCTGGCCGGGCTGATCGACATCGAGGCCGAGATTGGCCGCCTTAAAAAAGAGCTGAAGCAGGTTGAAAAGGAACTGCGGCGGGCTGAAGGCAAGCTGCAGAGCCCGGGGTTTTTAAAGAAAGCTCCGCCGGAAGTAGTGGCCAAGGAGAAGGCACGCGTTGAAGAAGGCTCGATCAAGAAAGAAAAATTAGAGGAGAGGCTCCGGGAGCTCCAGTAACGATGAACCAGAACACGGAAGAGGCGGCTTACCGCCGCGCCCTTGATTGGATTCACAGCATTGGCCGTTTCGGGATCAAGCCCGGCTTGCAGCGAATTGAAGCGCTGCTCTCTCTCCTGGGCAATCCCCACCGGCAGCTGCAATATGTTCATATCGGCGGGACCAACGGCAAAGGCTCCGTTGCGGCGATGATTGCATCGGTGCTCCAGGCTTCAGGCTACCGGGCTGCTCTCTTTACCTCGCCATATATTCTCTCTTTCACCAACCGGATGAGCATAAACGGCCGCGATATCGACAGCTCCGAGTTGGTCCGCCTGGTGGAGCAGCTTCGCCCCCTGGTGGAAAAGATCGGTGAAGATGAACAGCTGGGCCCGATGACCGAATTTGAGGTGGTCACGGCGCTGGCTTTTGTCTACTTTGCCCGCAAGCGGCCCGATGCCGTGGTGCTTGAAGTGGGACTTGGCGGCCGCCTTGACGCCACCAACGTGGTTACGCCCCTGGTGAGCATTATTACCAATGTCAGCCTCGATCATACCCAGATCCTGGGAGAGACGGTTCAGGCTGTGGCCCGGGAAAAAGCCGGTATCATCAAGCCGGGTATACCCGTGGTAACAGGGGCGTCAGATCCGGAGGCGCGGCAGGTGATCGCAGAGACCTGCCGGGACCGCCGGGCGCCCCTCTTTTATGCGCTTCCCTCCGGTGAAAGCGCTCCCCCCGGAATGAAAAGCGCTTTTGCTGCCCGCCGGGAGATCATTCCGGAAGGACAGCTGCTGGACTATGACGGTTTTGCCTGGTCCTACTGCGATCTGCATATTCCCCTGCGCGGGCGCTACCAGGTGGCGAATACCGCCGTGGCGCTGGCCGCTCTGGAGCAGCTGGCTGCCAGTGGTTTCTCTTTCTCTGAAGAGGATCTCCGCCGCGGGCTGGCTGAGACAATTTGGCCGGCGCGCCTGGAGCTGCTGGGCCGGAAGCCGCTGCTGATCATGGACGGCGCGCACAACCCGGCGGCAATGCGCGAGCTGGCCCTTTCGCTGCCCGAGTATTTCCATTACCGCCGTTTGATCCTCGTCTTGGGCGTGATGGCGGATAAAGATATCTCAATGGTAGACTATATCCTGCCCCTTGCGGAAGCGGTAATCCTCACCAGGCCCGATCTTCCCCGGGCTGCCGAACCGGAAACGCTTGCCGCCTTCCTGAAAAATCGCTTCCCGCGAAAGGTGATGGTGGAGCCAAAAGTAGATCAAGCCCTGGCTGCGGCGCTGGCCCTTGCCGGCGCCGATGACGCCGTCCTGGTGACCGGCTCTTTTTACACCGTCAGTGAAGCGCGAGCCTACTGGCAAAACCTATAAAACCGGGTTTTATGTGTAGGGGCGGGCTTTCATGCCCGCCCCGCCTGAAGTGTTAGTGCCGGGCATGCCATACAGGAAAACCAGAAGCCAGAAGAGAGAAGCAAGAAATAGCAGGATGGCAGTCAGGCAATGGTGAATAGCTTTCTCATGGAGAGAATATATTTCGACATGAATAAATAATTTATAAGGAGACACGACCATAAGATACCGGGAGCTTCTTAAAACGGGTGAACTGGCCCGCCGCGCTTCTCTCCTCAGCAATATGCTCGAGCCCTGCAAGCTATGCCCCAGGGAATGCGGCGCCTCCAGGATTTCCGGTGAACGAGGTGAATGCGGCGCCGGTAAAGATGCCGAAATTTCAAGTTTTAGCCCGCACTTTGGAGAAGAAGCCCCTCTCGTCGGCCGGGGAGGCTCTGGGACCATATTTTTTGCTTTCTGCAGCCTGCGCTGCGTTTTCTGCCAGAACTATGAAATCAGCAGGGGGAAGCTGAAATACGCCGTCACCACTGCGGAGCTGGCGGGGATCATGCTTGAACTGCAAGCAAGAGGGTGTGAGAACATCAACCTCGTTACCCCCACCCATTACCTGCCGCAGATCGTGGAAGCCCTGTCAGCGGCTGCCGGAGAAGGCTTGCGGCTGCCCCTGGTCTACAATTGCAGCGGCTACGAAAGGGTTGAAGCTCTCCGCCTGCTCGAAGGCATTGTCGATATTTACATGCCGGACTTCAAGTATGCCGATGAAACAATAGCCCGGAAGTACTCCCGCATATCCGATTATCCCCGTATTGCCCGGGAAGCGCTCAAGGAAATGCACCGCCAGGTGGGGGACCTGGCGCTGGATAAGAGGGGGGTAGCCTTTAAAGGGCTGCTTATTCGCCACCTGGTTATGCCCGGAAATGCGGCCGGTACCGCGGAGTTAATGAAATTTATCGCCCGCGAAATCTCTCCCCGCTCCTGGATCAACATCATGGACCAGTATTATCCTGCATACATGGCTTACCGCTACCCTGAAATCAACCGGAGAATCACGCCCGGGGAATATACGGCCGCGATTGCTGCCGCCAGGGAAAGCAGCAGAGAATTTAATCTGTTATAATACTGGGGTAAGGGTCTTTTTACAATTGGGGCAGGAAAAACATTGGTTTTAACGAAGGTTATTTTGTTGTCCAAAATGATGCATCTTTTATCATTTTCAGTTTAATTCGCACATCAAAGGGGTGAGCATGTCAATTATGGGTGCGGCAAACTTTAGAGGAGGCGTTCACCCGGAATACCGCAAGGAGCTAACCGCTTCTTTGGCTATCACTGCCGCGTCAATTCCACAAAAAGTGGTCATTCCGCTGCATCAGCATACCGGCGCCCCCTGTGAACCGCTGGTGAAGGTGGGCGATCCGGTCAAGACAGGTCAGAAGATCGGCGACAGCGAGGCCTTCGTCTCTGCGCCGGTGCATGCCTCTATTTCGGGTACTGTCACGGCCATCGAGCCCTGCAACCATCCTCTCGGCCGGAAGGTAACCGCGATTATTATTGAAAGCGACGGCCGTGACGAATGGTGCAGCGAACTTGAACCTGTAGAAAAGGTGGATGATCTTTCGCCGGAAGAGATCCGGGCGCTTATCCGCAGCGCCGGTATTGTTGGATTGGGCGGGGCTGCCTTTCCGGCGCATGTAAAGCTCTCTCCGCCGGAAGGGAAGGCCATTGACACGGTAATAATCAACGGCGCCGAGTGTGAACCCTATCTGACAGCCGACCACCGCCTTATGCTGGAAAAGCCCGACGAGATCGTCTTCGGCCTCGAGCTGATCATGAAGGCGCTGGGAGCGGGGAGGGGAATTATCGGAATTGAGGACAACAAGCCCGATGCCCTCAGGGTGATGCGCCAGGCGGTTGAAGGCAAGTCCGATATGAGCGTCGTGGCGCTGAAAACGAAGTATCCCCAGGGCGCTGAGAAAATGCTGATCCAGGTCACGACCCGGCGCGTGGTCCCATCCGGCGGGCTGCCCCTGGATGTGGGCGTGGTCAACCATAATGTCGGCAGCGCCGTGGCCATAACCGAGGCTCTGAAGAAAGGTAAGCCGTTAATCGAGCGCGTGGTGACCGTCACCGGTGAAGGGGTCAGGCGGCCGGCCAACCTGCTGGTCCGGTTGGGCACGCTGGTAAGCGAGCTGATCGATTATTGCGGCGGCCTGAAAGAGGAGACCTGCAAGGTGATTACAGGCGGGCCGATGATGGGCCTGGCTCAACCTACGACCGATCTGCCCGTGATCAAGGGCACATCGGGTATTGTAGCGCTGACCTCCGAAGACGCGGCATTCTATGAAAACGGCAGCTGCATCCGCTGTGCCGCCTGCGTCCGGGACTGTCCGATTAACCTGGTGCCTACCTTCATCGCCCAGGCGGCCGAACACGGACTTTATGACCGGGCGGTAAAGCTGCATGCCGCCGATTGTATAGAATGCGGCTGCTGCTCTTACATCTGCCCGGCCCGCATTCCCCTGACGCAGTGGATTAGAATAGCCAAGGCGGAAGTGCTCGCCAGGCGCAAGGGTTAGCTGTGCTATTGAAACAGGAGTGATTAAAATGAACGGTAAACTGGTAATATCGTCATCGCCTCACATCCGCACGATTCAATCAGTGCAAAGCATCATGCTCGATGTCCTCATCGCCCTTGGCCCTGTCGTGCTCGTGGCCGTATTTTTATTCGGCAGCCGGGCATTGATCACCATGGTCGTGGCCATGGGCGCCGCCATGTTGACCGAAGCCCTCTGGCTGCGCCGCTGGAACATTTTTGGCGACGGCAGCGCTGCGGTGACCGGTTTGCTGCTGGCCATGACCCTGCCGGCAAACGTTCCCTGGTGGATCCC
>JAAZHP010000256.1 GCA_012510625.1 Bacillota bacterium | reverse complement strand
GATATGACCCGCCCGGGCGTGGGGATTCTTTTCAGCCTTAAGCTTGGCGAAGCATTTGGCCTTGCAAAAGAAGAATTGTAACAGGCAGGGAAGTAAAGTTGCCTGAAGTTTATCAGAAAACACTTGTATTGGCTGTTATTGTCTTGAGCGGTTACCTGATGGGCAGAATATTCCGCCGGTTCAAGCTGCCCATGGTTGTTGGCTACCTGGCGGCCGGGATGATCCTGGGCCCTTCACTGGGCGGGGTCGTCTCTTTAGAGATGAACCAGGCGCTTGAATTGATAAAGATACTTGGATTGGGCATGATTGCCATCCTCATCGGCGGCGAGATGGAAATAAAGAAGATCAAGCATCTCGGCAGGGCCATACTCGGTATCACCGTGGTCCAGGTTTTGGGAGCATTTATTGCTGTCTTCCTGGCGGCATACCTGATTCTCAAGCTTCCTCTGACCATATCACTGCTCCTGGGGGCGCTGGCCACGGCTACAGCGCCGGCATCACCGGTAACGGTAATCCGAGAGTATAAAGCCCGCGGCCCCTTCACCACTACTCTGCTCGGAGTAGTGGCCCTGGATGATGCCGTCTGCATCATCTTTTTTGGAATTGTCTCTGTGGTGGTAGAGCTGATCCTCCAGGGAGAGGCGATCGGCGCCGGGGCATTTTTAATTTCGCTGCTCGAGATCTTCGAATCTGCGCTCCTCGGTGCCGGGACCGGAATTATACTGGCGCTGCTGCTGCCCAGGTTGCCCAATCGCTATCACAAGGTCACCGTTCTCGTGGGAACAATCCTTCTAAACAGCGGGCTGGCCTACGCCTGGCAGCTTTCGCCTCTCATGGTGAACATGCTCTGCGGCTTTGTTGTGGCTAACATATACCAGAAACCGGAGGAGCTGAACTATCTGCAGGATATTGAGATGCCGGTGCTGGTGGTTTTCTTCACCCTGGCCGGAGCCGCTCTGCAGTTCCATGTTCTTATTCAAAACTGGCTCTGGGCCGCCGTATATATTGTCGCCCGGGGCATCGGAAAGGTAGGCGGCGCCTTTCTCGGAGCCTACCTCTCCAGGGCAGAAAAAGTGGTGCAGAAGTACCTTGGCTTTGCCATGTTTTCCAAGGCCGGCTTGACCATCGGCCTGCTCATGCTGGTTCAAGATCGCTTCCCCACCCTGGCCACAACTATAGTTGCCATAGAGCTGGCCGCAGTGGCGGTGTGCGAGTTGATCGGCCCCCTGGGGACCCGTTATGCCCTAATCTCGTCGGGCGAAGCCAAGGTGAATTAGTTAACTCGGTGCCTGGCACCGAGTTAACTAATTTGTGAGCGAGAGGGAGAAGATATGTCCCTGTTGATTCTTTCTGAGATTGGCAAGTCTTTCGGAGCGCAGGAGGTCCTGGAAAATATCTCGCTGCAGCTGCAGGCTGGCGACAAGGCGGGGCTCATCGGGCCCAACGGGGCGGGGAAGAGCACCTTGCTTCAGATCATTGCCGGGCTGCTGGAGCCGGACAGCGGCACGGTCAGCCTGGCCCGGGGAACCAGGGTGGGTTACCTGCCCCAGGAGCCCGGCAGGGAGGCGAGAGGGACCCTGCGAAGCCGCCTTGAAAGACCTTTTCGCCGGCTGTTGGAGCTTAAGGAAAAGATCGCCTCCCTGGAGCAGGAGATCGCCTCCCGGGCCCGCTCCGGCGCCGGGGATCTCGATTCACTGCTGGCGCGCTACGGCGACTTTGCGCGCCGCTTTGAGGATGAAGGGGGCTATCTCATCGAAAGCCGCATCAGCACGGTTGCCGCGGGGCTTGGCTTTTCTCCGGAAGAGCTAAATCGCGACACAGCGCATTTCAGCGGCGGCGAGAAGACCAGGGCCAACCTGGCGGAGCTGCTGCTCCGCGATCCCGATCTGCTCCTTCTGGACGAGCCCACCAACTATCTTGACTTCGAGGGGCTGGCCTGGCTGGAGAAATACCTGGCCGTTTCACGCTCCACCATGTTGATTGTTTCGCATGATCGCTATTTCCTCGATCGGGTAGTCTCGCAGATCTTCGCCCTGGAGGGGCGGCGGCTCTACAGCTACCGCGGCAATTACAGCGCTTACCGGGATAAACACGCCGCCGCAAGAGAGAGCCTCGAGCGCGCCTACAGGGAGCAGCAGAAACTGATCGAGCAAACAGGGAAGCTGATCCGGGAATCAAAAGCGGACCGCCGCTCCAAGCGCCAGGCCCGCAGCCGCCAGAAGATGCTGGAGAAGATGGATCTGCTGGAGAAACCCCCGGAAGAGGAAAAATTTCATCTTAATTTTGATTATGCCGGGCGAAGCGGGCGGCAGGTGGTTGTTTTTGAAGAGTTAAGCAAATCCTTCGGCAACAATATTCTCTTTAGCGGCCTTAATCTTGAGATCCGCTGGGGGGACCGCGTCGCCCTGGTCGGCCCAAACGGTTCCGGAAAGAGCACTCTGCTGAAGATGGTTGCCGGTGAAGAACAGCCTTCCAGAGGGAGGATACGGCTCGGGCCGGCTGTCAGCGTGGTCTACTTTGCCCAGGAGCAGGAGCAGCTCGATCCCGGGCGCACGGTGCTTGAGGAGATTACCGCCAACTCCCATCTCGACCTGAAGCAGGCGCGCAATCATCTCGGCCGCTATCTCTTTCGCGGCGATGATGTCTTCAAGAAAGTGGCCTCCTTGAGCGGCGGCGAGAAGAGCCGCCTGGCCCTGGCCCGCCTGGCCCTGAGCAGCGGCAACTGCCTTTTGATGGACGAACCGACCAGCCACCTCGATCTGCCCGCTCTCGAAGAGCTGGAAGCGGTACTGCACGGCTACCCGGGCACCTTGATCATTGTCTCACACGACCGCTACTTTCTAAAAAACCTGGTCAACCGGGTCTGCGAACTCCGCCGGGGCCGCCTAGAGATTTTCAACGGAAGCTTCCAGGAATATCTCGAGAGCAAGGAGAGCGAGACTGTACCTGTTGGGCGCAGCGGCAGCGAAGGGGAGCTGGATCGGAAGCGCCAGGCTCAGGCGGAGCAGCGCCGCCGCCGCGAACATGAGCGCCGCTTGCGGCAGCTCCGCGAAGAGCAGCAGCGCCTGGAAGAGGAGATCCATGCCGCCGAGGCCCTGGTTGCCCGCCATGAAAAGCTGCTTTCTAATCCTGAAGAATATGGAGATTTCAACCGCCTCCGCGAGCTGGGCGATAATCTGGCTGCCGCCAAAGAGAGGCTGGCTGAACTGCTGCAGCGCTGGGAAGAAGTCAGCTCCCAGCTGGAGCAGCTGGAAGCCGACTCCCAGTCCCATTTTTAATGGAAAATTACCCCCGTTTTGCCAGTGGGACACTAGGGACGTACCTGTTTGTCCCACTTTCTTTCACGGGAGGAGGCGACCCCGCCCGCCTATTCCCATCCCCGCCCGTTGCAGGGAAAAGCTTGTAGTTTCACCCAGGGCTGTGAAAACCAGGCATGCCCGGTCCGGGCCAGCTTGGTCCGTTATTTTACCGTCCGACCTCCGACTTCTGACCTCTAATATGCGTAGGGGCGGGTTCCATCCCCGCCCGCAATGCAGCTCAAATACTCCCCTGGGGCCGGGGGGGGATTTCAAAGCTCCCCCCTTTGAAAAAGGGGGACCGGGGGGGATTTTCCCTAACGGGAGCTTCTCCGCAAGATCAAAACAACATAGACTAACAGGATCACCAGGTAAAACCCCGCCGCCAGGGGCAGGAAGAGGGGAGAGAGCGCCTCAGCCTGGTCCAGAGCAATCTGAACAGTGCTCCAGGTCAGATAGGTAAAGATTCCCACAGTGGAGGCTTTCAACCAGGCGATCATCTCCATGCTCAGGATCAAGGAGCGGCGCGGCATGCCCTTGGGGGAATGCAAAGGGACAAGTACTCTCACCAGGGTCAAAACGAGATAGAGGAGGGCGCTGATGACGGGAAGGGCCGCCAGTGACCGCTTCCCCCCCCAGGCATCGACCACGCCCCGGAAATTGTAGTGCCGGGGCACCTGGTCGGGCAGCTGGGGCCAGCGTGCAATTAGCAGGATCGCCACCAGGATGAACAACAAAATGGAGAGGGCCTCAAGCAGCCACTCGAGACGGGTATAGGGGATCTTTTCAGCTTTCCCTTCAGAGTCTGCCCGGCCGGATTGAGACCGGGCAGTGTTCCCCAGCGAAAGCGTTCTGGGAGCGCCCTGTTCATCAAAGCGGCGTTTCAGGTAAGATTCTGTTGCCAGGACGATAATCACTAAAGACAAGAACATCATGGCCAGGATGACAAACTCGTTATATTTCGGCAGCGGTTTCCACCAGAGAGCTGCTCCAATTAGCAAGATCCCGGCCCCGGCAGCAAAAAAAGCTTTGGCCGCGTAGCGGTTTGCCGCAACCCAGGTCTCCGGGCTTTTCATTGATCGGGGGGTGCGGTAGCCCGCCACCGGGTTGCGCGATTTCTCATTGGCGCTCAAGTATTTGAGAATTAACCCGCTAAGTAGAAAGATCAGCCCGAAGACCAGTGCGGAGACTGCGTGCATCTCATATACTCCTCTCGTTAATTTAACTGAATATTCTCCATGCGGGCCCAAAGGCTTTCCGCCTTCTTACAACGCAGCTTCTGCAAACAATATAGCAACACTCGACCTGGCTCGTCAATAACGATGAAGAACATCAGGACGGGTCCGCTTTTCTTGAATCGCTTCACCTAATGTTATACAATTGAGACGATTCTAAATTTAATAAGAAAGGATGAGTGAAGATATGGGTATCGCCACGGCGGAAGAATACAGGGAGCGGCTCTACCGGATGCGAAAAAATATCTACATGGGGGGAGAGCTCATCGGCAGGGATGATCCCCGCCTCAAGCCGGGAGTTGACCTCATTGCCAACAGCTTCGAGAGGGTCAACGATCCCGATCTGAAAGGGCTGATCACGGCGAAGTCTCATCTTACCGGGGAAGAGATTCACCGGCTCAACCATATCCACCGGAGTTCCGAGGACTTGTTAAAGAAGCAGGAGTGCACCCGCCTGCTCTGCCGCCAGGCCGGGGGCTGCATTCAGCGCTGCATGGGCATCGACGCCCTGAACGCCATTTCGGTAATAACCAAGGACTGCGATGACGCCTACGGCACCGAGTATTATCCCCGCTTCGTCGAATTTATGAAATACTTTCAGAAAAACGACCTGGTGGGCAACTGCGCCCAGTCGGATGTCAAGGGGGATCGCTCCAAGCGCCCCTTTGAGCAGAGCGACCCCGATCTCTACCTGCGGGTCATAGAGAAAAAGAAAGACGGCATTGTGGTGCGGGGCTGCAAGGCGCACAACTCCAACGCCCCCTTCTCCGACGAGATCGTCGTTGTCCCCACCCGCCTGATGACCGAGCAGGATGCCGATTGGGCGGTGGCTTTCGCCATTCCCGCCGATACCCCGGGGATTAAGCAGGTGGTGCGGATTACCACGCCTCGGCCGCGCAAGCATATTCACACAAAGCACTTCTACGGAGTAGCCGATTCGACAACTATTTTTGACGATGTGTTTGTTCCCTGGGAGCGGGTCTTTCTTTGCGGCGAAACCTACTTTGCCAGCTTCCTGGCGATGCTCTTTGCCACCTACCACCGCCACAGCTACACCGGCTGCAAGCCGGCGATGACCGATCTAATCCTGGGCGCCTCCGCCCTGGTAGCCGAGTATAACGGGGTGGCCGATGCTTCACATGTCAAGGATAAGCTTTCAGATCTCATCGCCGTGGGCGAACTGGTCTACGCTGCCGGCATTGCCGCCTCGGTTAAATCAACCGAAGCCGCTTCGGGGACCCATATCCCAAACATCATCTATACCAACGT
Organism: Bacillota bacterium; assembly: GCA_012510625.1. Lineage (GTDB taxonomy): Bacteria > Bacillota > Dethiobacteria > DTU022 > DTU022 > JAAZIN01. The sequence goes on along the minus strand of JAAZHP010000256.1, from coordinate 1,044 downwards.
AGGCCGTTACCACGCCGGGGTCAGCCTCTATCACGAGTATGAGACCCTGGCCGACCTGGCCGGGGGGCTGCCGGCGACCCTGCCCCTGGAAGATGATTTCTACAATCCGGAGATCCAGCCCCTGCTGGAAAAATACATCATGCGCAAGGACGGCGTCTCGGCGGAGAATCAGCACCGGCTTTTCCGCACCCTCTCCGATATGCTCTGCTCCGCTTTTGCCGGGGTGGCTCAGGTGGGAGGCCTGCATGGCGGCGGTTCGCCCATCATGGAGAAGATCGCCATCCGCAATCAATACGATATCGATTCCTGCAAGCGCCTGGTCAAAATGCACTGCGGGATCAAGGACTGAGGATTAGCCTATTTAGGGAAGTGGCTTATGGAAAGAGCCCGGTTTTGGAGATCCTTCGCTTCGCTCAGGATGACATAAATGGTGTTCAGGATGACGTGTAGGGGCGGGGTTCCATCCCCGCCCGCAATGCCAGCGGTAGCGTTCGGTCATCTGTAAGGGCGGGCTTCCACGCCCGCCCGCCAACCTCAGAACCAGATCAAAATGGGACAAAAAGGTACGTCCCTAGTGTCCCACTTTTCTCATTTCTAAATTCTCACCTCTTACATCTCAATTGGCGGGCTTCCATCCCCGCCCGCAATGCCAACGGCCAAATCCTCCTAAGTCTCCCTTTCTTAAAGGGGGACTTTGACTTGCCCCCGGCATACGGCTTACACCGTCATATCTTCGAATTGGCCTGCGTCAACTTTAATACCCTTTTTCCGGTTGATCAGGTAGTAGAGCGCCGGGATGAAGCCGAGCAGTAATACAGTGCCGCTGGTCATGCCGCCGATAAGGGCGATGGCCATCGGCGCCTGCACCTGGCTGCCCTGCCCCAGGCCCAGCGAAAGCGGGACCAGGCCCAGGATGGTAGTGAGCGTGGTCATCAGGATGGGCCGCAGCCTGGTGGATGCGCCGGTGATAATTGCCTCCTCCAGGGGCTTGCCGTGAATGCGGCGCAGCTGGTTAATAAAGTCAACCATGATAATCCCGCTGTT
>JAAZHP010000255.1 GCA_012510625.1 Bacillota bacterium | reverse complement strand
TTTAACACTTCTCCAGCCGGCGCATATAATAAAGGGCACTCCGTAGGGAATTGGGGGTAGGTAAATATGGGTGCCAGGCGCATGGGCATATTCCTGAGAAAAAGTGGCGGTATAATTCTGGGAGTAGGGGGGGCAATTCTTGTCATCAGAATGCTTCCGCTCTACCTGTGGCCGCTGCTGCTGGGCGCACTATTGATCTGGGTGGGCTGGCAGCTTTACATATACGATCGTTATTACTGGTAAAGGGCTGAATATGCTTCCATAAAGGAGGGAGTTCACGGTGCGCTTTTATGTGATCAAAGTGCCTTACATTTTAAAGGGTATTGTCAAAGGTATCCTGGGGATATTCGTAAAAAGCTAAGCCCATATCCCCGGGGGGAGACCGATGTTATAATCCCGGCAGGCCGGGGTTATTTTTTTAAAAATGCTTAATACAAAAAATAAGGCGACAAGTTAAAAGTTTCACAAAGCAGGGAATGTTATTTTACCAGCGAAAATATTAACAGATAAAAGTATTCTTTTATCTATAATTATAAATAAAATAAGGGGTGAAGCACGGAAATGAGTGAGTTGATCAAGGGAGGAGCTTTTTTACTGGGCCCTGTCGACGAGAAGACAGTGTTTACACCTGAAGAATTTGACGAAATTCACCTGATGATTAAAAACACAGTTTTAGATTTTGTGGAGAATGAAGTTATTCCCAAAACAGAGGAGATTGAAGAGAAAGAAGAAGGGGTGACCATAGGTCTACTCCGCAAAGCCGGTGAACTGGGACTGTTGAGCAGTGACATTCCCGAAGAATTCGGCGGTGAAGAAGCAGACAAAATTACCACGATGCTGATAACCGAGTGTGTCTCCGGCGGCGGTTCATTTGCCACTGCTTTTGGTGCGCATACGGGCATTGGCACCCTGCCCATTGTTTTCTTCGGTACGGAAGAGCAGAAGAAAAAATACCTGCCGGGGCTGGCAACGGGTGAATTGATTGCCGCCTATGCTTTAACCGAGCCGGAAGCCGGTTCCGACGCCATGAACTGCAAAACAGTGGCCACTCTCTCCGAAGACGGCAAATACTATATTTTAAACGGGGAGAAGACATTTATCACCAATGCAGCCTGGGCGGATGTAATTATTACCTATGCCAAAATTGATGGAGAGAAGTTCACCGCTTTTATTGTTGACGCTGATACCGAAGGGGTTACCCTTGGTGCGGAAGAGAAAAAGATGGGGATCCACGGATCTTCAACCCGCAGCGTGATCCTGGAAAATGTGAAGGTGCCCGTTGAGAATATGCTTTGGAAGGAAGGAAAAGGGCACCAGGTGGCTTTCAATATCCTTAACATTGGCCGGTTCAAGCTTGGCGCAGGCTGTGTCGGCGGTTGCAAGAGAGGTATCGAAAGCGCTGCCGAATATGCCCTGCAGAGAATCCAGTTCAAGCAGCCTATCGCCAATTTCAATCTGACCAAGTATAAGATCGCCCAGATGGCGATGCTCATTTATACTACCGAGAGTCTGGTCTACAGGCTCGGCGGCATGATTGACAAGAAGTTGGAAGAGGTCATTGCCGAAGGCGGAGACGGCAGCAAGATCGTGGAAGCTATCCAGGAGTATGCCATCGAGTGTTCAATCTCCAAGGTTTACTGCTCGGAAGCCCTGGACTATGTGGTTGACGAGGCCGTGCAAATCTATGGAGGTTACGGTTACTGCCAGGAATACCCCGTGGAGCGGGCCTATCGCGACAGCCGCATCAACCGCATTTTTGAGGGCACCAACGAGGTCAACCGGATGCTGATCCCGGGCACCCTGATGCGGAAAGCCCTCAAGGGTGAAGTTCCCTTCATGGATGCCGTATTCGGCTTGGGCGAAGAGCTGAAAAAACTGAGAGAGGCGGAGGAACCCGCGGAAAGCCCGGCCCGGGAAGACTTCATCCTAAATAAGATGAAGAAGCTCTTCCTCATGGCCGCCGGAAATGCCGCCCAGAAATTCAGTGAAGCGCTGACCAATGAGCAGGAGATCCTGGTCCGGCTTGCAGATATTGCCATGGAAATATTCGCTGTTGAAAGCGCTCTGCTGAGAACCAAGAAGATCATCGCGAGCCAGGGAATGGAAGCGGCGCGGCTCCCGCTGATCATGACCCAGGTTTTGGTCAATGACATGGTTCCCAAGCTTGAAACATGGGCGAAAGAGATCCTCGCCGGAACTCTGGAAGGCGACACTTTGGCCAAGACCTTAAATGGATTAAGCATTCTGACCAATATCAGGCCAATCAACACTTATGCTCTGCGCCGGGAAATTGCTGATGCAGTCTATGAAGGGAAGAGATACTTCCTGGAGCGCCGTTAAAAATTAGAAAATTGTTTTTAAAGGGCTGTCCCTATTATCCGGGGCAGCCCTTTTTCCTGGCCGATATTTAGAGAGATACGGTAATCCGGGTAAAACTTCGCTAAACCGCAGGGTTTATATCGATCGCTCTACCCGACCGGATTTAAGACAGCGAGAACATACATTAATTCGGCGGGAAGTTCCCTTAACCAGCGCTTTTACCTTATGAATGTTAGGACGCCACAGCCGTTTTGTTTTAATATGTGAATGGCTGATCTGAAACCCTCCAACCTTACCTTTACCGCAAATCTGACATATTTTGGCCACTGTCTATTTCATCCTCCTGCTCATCAATGCTTATACTACTATGAGTGCGCTCCTATTTTAGCACATTACCGTAGCGATCTCAAATATTTAAATTTTGAAAAGACATGTAAATAAATGGTAGTTATTTCATCTGGCAATACAGGTTTTGTTTTATAAATGAAACAAAATAATATTTTTATTGAAAACAATACTAAGCATAATTAACCGCCGGCATGCCAAACTAAGATTGCATTAACGACAAGGAGGTGAAAATGAATGCCGCGGAGACCAAATCGTATTGTGGTCAGGGAAGCAGCTCAGGCTCTTGAAAATTTCAAGTATGAAATTGCCAATGAGCTGGGGATCGACTACAGCGGCGATCTCGGCGCGCTGCCCTCCCGCCAGAACGGCTATGTTGGCGGAATCATGGTAAAAAGAATGATTCAGGCAGCTGAAAACCAGATGGCCGGCAAGGGTGCGACGAATCCCACCCAGTTGTAGCACTTATTTCGGTTAATACATTGGCGGGCTCCGGCCCGCCTTTTATTTTTTTTATAGATAAAAAAAGACCGCAGGTCTTTGATTGGCCTGCGGTTAAATCACCGCTTTCGCGGCGGTTGGGAGAGGAGAAACCGGAGGAAGAGCTTACGGGGAATTATTGTTGCTTCATTTGTATTATGGTTAATGGCAAAGTATTTTATACACTCCTTGAGAAATATGTTATTATACGAGCTAAAAAGAGGATAAATTCATTTTAAAGTTATATAAAGTAACAATTGTGGTAAAAGAGCAATTTAACACAATTTTTATTTTTACAAAGGAAGGAACTGGGGATGGAAATGCCGAAGTTATTACAGCTTTCATATCTATAATCTTTCAGATAAATTAAAGGGGGAGTGCGATAAATGGAGAAAGCGATTTACCCCGGCAGTTTTGATCCGATTACTAAAGGTCATCTCGATATTATCAGCAGAACGAGCGCCATCGTGGATCATTTGATCGTTGCCGTTTTGAAAAACCCGCGTAAGCAGACAGTATTTACCATAGAAGAAAGGTTGGAAATGCTGCGGCGCAGTACCGCCCGTTATCCCAATGTAGAGATCGATTTTTTTAGCGGATTATTGATAGACTACGTGAAGAAAAATAATATTAATATTATTATCAAGGGTTTGAGAGCTATTTCAGACTTCGAATTTGAGTTTCAGATGGCGCTGGTAAATCGCAAGTTGAACCCCGCAGTGGAGACCTTGTTCATGGTAACAAACAGCAAATATTCTTACTTGAGTTCCAGCATTGTCAAAGAGATCGCCAGTTTTGGAGGGGAAATTAAGGATCTGGTGCCCCCGGAAGTATATGATCTTATAATTCAAAAATTCCGCTGCGCTTGAACTTCATCACGTATCACCGCCTCCGGGTAATTGGCCGGCAGCTCATAGCCTTTTTATTACACTAATTTCATTATACCCGGTCTTCAACAATATTTCCGGTGTTTTAAAGGAAATTGCTCAGCATAAAAGAATATACTTTAAAAAACAGGAAGGATGAATTATTAAATGCCGCAGCCCGGCGATAGGATTGGTTTTATTATACTGGCTTCAATTATTCTTATTATCGGCCTTATTTCTTTGTTTTTTCCCAAGGTATTCTGGTGGCTTCGTATCGGCAGAAGGGCAAAAGATATTCCCCCGGTACCGGCTTATCTCTTCGTCCTGAGAATTGGCGGAGCGCTTACCTGTGCTGTAGCTTTATATCTCTTCTATTACATATTCTCTCTTTAGCCGTGCTCCGGCATTAGAGTAAATGGTGCCATATGTTTAAGGATCAAAAAATCGGTTTGGCTTTGGGCGCCGGCCTGGCCCGGGGGCTGGCCCATATTGGGGTTCTCAGGGTGTTGCAGGAATCGGGGATAAAGGTGGATTTTATCTCTGGAACCAGCATGGGAGCTGTTATTGCAGCACTCTATGCCTGCGGGCTGAATTTAAAGTTAATTGAACGTCTGGCACAGCGTATTTCCCGCCGTACCTGGATGGATATAACATTCCCCCGCATGGGCTTAATTGCCGGTGAAAAGCTGGAGCGAATGCTGCATATGCTTACTGGCAGGAGATCTTTTGCAGATCTTTCTCTGCCCCTGGCGGTAGTGGCTGTTGATCTCATCAGCGGCGAACGGGTGGTTATAAATGAAGGCTCTGTCTCCAGGGCAGTACGCGCATCATGTGCCATTCCCGGCATTTTCAGCCCCGTGGAGATGGGGAAGAAACTACTGGTTGACGGCGGTGTTTTACAGCGCGTGCCCGCTTCGGTTGTCAGAGAGATGGGGGCTGACCTGGTTATTGCGGTTGATGTCGGGGTTGATGTGGGAGACTATAAGATAGATCATATATTTGATGTGCTCTCAAGATCGCTCGATATCATGTCCCGGGAAATCAATCGGTCCTTAAGTCGGGACGCCGACCTGGTTGTTATCCCCAAGGTGAGCGACATGGGCCCTTTTGATTTTCAATGTGTTGAAGAGGCCATCATCAGAGGCGAGAAGGCGGCGCGGGAAGCCCTTCCCTTACTGGCTAAATTAGAGAAAGAAGGTCAATGCTGATGGCAATAAAAAAAGGAAAGGTTTTTATTTATATTATTCTTCTTGGCCTGCTGTTCGTAGGTTTTTTTATTCCAACCGACTTCATCTTGATTAAACCGGGCTCCGCCCAGGATCTTTCAAAGATGGTAACCGTGGAGGGAGCGGACACAGATGACCAAGGGAAATTTTTTTTGGTAACCGTAAACCAGCAATCGGCCCGGTTGTGGCATTTAGTGTACGGATATTTACATCCCCATATAGAAGTCAGGCGCTATTCGAATGTAATTCCACCGGGGATTAATATGCAGGAATACCGCTGGCTTTTGGATCAGTGGATGCAGGAGAGTAAAAACACGGCCAAGGTTATTGCTCTACGGCGGGCCGGTTATGACGTTGAGATCATCAACGAGGGAGCAATCGTGGTAGGCTTTTTAGAGAACAGCCCCTCCTGGGGGATTCTTGAAAAAGGAGATATAATTACTGCCGTGGACGGAAAAAAAGCGGCTCTGACTAATGAGGTTATTTCAGCCGTGCAGAACCGGCATGTCGGAGATCCGGTTAAGCTGACGGTGCGGCGGGGCGCCGAGGAGCTCAATTTAACCGTGACGACGGCGCCGCATCCCGACGATGCAGAAATGCCCGCATTGGGTGTTTATATATCTACTCTCGATTGGGAACCTGTTTTTCCGATTGATGTTGAACTTGAAACAGGTAAGATCGGGGGACCTTCGGCAGGATTGATGTTTGTACTGGAGATTTTGAACCAGCTTCTATCGGAAGATCTGACCGGTGGAAAGCTCATTGCCGGCACTGGAACCATGGATATTAACGAGGATGTTGGTCCCATTGGCGGGGTTTTCCAGAAGGTGATCGCCGCAGAACGAGAAGGCGCCGAATACTTTTTCGTTCCGTTAATAAATTATGAGGAGGCCAAAACTGCGGCAAAAAAAATGACACTGGTCCCGGTAAAAAATTTGCAGGAAGCGTTGGATTTTCTTGATTCATTGGCTGCCGCGGGGAGCAGTTTTCAACCGGAAAGCAGTTATGACTGGATAATGATTCCGGCAGCGTAAAACTGCCTGCGCCATAATCGGGTCTCTTTACCCGGGCATTGT
>JAAZHP010000254.1 GCA_012510625.1 Bacillota bacterium | reverse complement strand
GCGATGGCCTCACGGCAGCGGTGCAGAGCCACCGGGTATTCTGCCCGCACATAGATGTAGCCGCGGGCCGCGCCCACGGCGTATCCGGCGATAATCATCCCTTCCAGGATACTGTGCGGGTCTCCCTCCAGGATATTGCGGTCCATGAAAGCCCCGGGGTCTCCTTCATCGGCGTTGCAAATGACGATCTTCTCGTCGCTCTGCACTCTCCGGACCATTTCCCACTTGAGGCCGGTGGGGAAGCCGCCGCCACCGCGCCCGCGCAGGCCTGATTCTTTTATTTCGGTGATAACCTGCTCCGGGTTCATCTCAGCCAGGGCCCGGGCCAGGGCGGCGTAGCCGCGGTATTTTAGATAGTCGTCGATGTGAGCGGAGATGACTCCGCAGTTGCGCAGCACCAGCCTGGTCTGTTCGCGGTAAAAGGGCATTTCCTCGCGCTTCCGGACAATTTCATCGCTGCGTGGGTCGCGGTGCAGCAGCTCTTCTACAATCCGCCCGTTAATAATATGTTCCCGGACGATAGTCCGCGCGTCTTCGGGAACAAGTTTCTGATAGATAATGCCTTCCGGATAGACGATTATGGATGGGCCCATGCTGCAATCGCCGATACAGCCGATAATTTCTACGGGGATCTGCCCGGCCAGGCCTTTTTGCTGCAACTCGTCATCGAGGGCCTCTTTCACCTTGCGGCAGCCCAGTGAGCTGCAGGGGATGCCGCCGCAAATGAGAATGCGATGCTCCGTTTCCGGCCTGATCCTTTCCCGGATCAGCTCGTCAACCAGGGTGCTCATCTTTTTTTTATCTCCTCCAGAAGCTGCGGCAGCTTCTCCGGGTTCATCTCGCCATGCAGCTCATCTCCGGCTTTAATTACCGGGGCGGCGCTGCAGGCTCCGACGCAGCGCGTCGTGGAAACGCTGAAGGGGCCTTCCGAAGAAAATTTCCCCGGTCCGCTGCCGCATTGCTTCTGCAGCTCTTGCAGCAGCTTCTCCGCGCCCTTGACATAGCAGGCCGTTCCCATGCAGACCTCAAGACGCTGCTTTCCCGCAGGGACGGTGGAAAAAAGGGAATAGAAGCTGACCACACTGTAAACTTCGGCCAGGGGGATAGTGAGCTCGTTGGCCACGCGGATCATCACTTTGCGGGGCAGATATCCGAATATTTCCTGCGCTTCCTGAAGGGCGGCAATGAGTACGCCGGGTTTCCCCTTATATTTTTCCAGGGCCTGGGTTAACCGTTCATGCAGCTTTTTTTCTTTGATATCAGTTACCGCCACCGGGGATCCCCTTTTCGCTTGCTCTGCCGGACTTTTCCCGATAGAGCATGCTTGCAATCAAGTCATTAAAACCGCTGCTTTTATTTTGATGCATTATTCCTATCTTTACTCATAAAAATGTAATCGACAGGAGATCAACATCTTAAGGCCTTCGCAGACAAGGGGGTTTTACGAAGTGTACCCGCAGGCGCGCTTTTCGGTGCAGCAGCTCACGCGGGTGGCGCTGCTGCTGGCGCTTACTCTTGCCGTGCAATACATGCGCCTGCCCACCCCGGTGACCGGACCGCTGGTGAACCTGATGCTTATACTCTCCACTGCCCTGGCCGGCACAGCCGGAGGCGTGGGGATCGGCCTGCTCACACCCTGGGCGGCGCTTATGCTGGGGATTGTCCCCATCGTTCTCGCCCCGGCGATTCCATTTATCATGGCCGGCAACGCTCTTTACTGTTTTTGCTACGGGGCGCTGGCAGAAAAAATAAAAGGCGGCTCCTTGATTGGAATAATCATAGGAGCCGCCTTGAAGTTTGCCATAATTGCCGGGGCCGCCCGCTACCTGCTGGCGCTGCCCTCCCCGGCGGCGGAAGCGCTTCTGCTGCCCCAATTGATCAACGCCCTCATCGGCGGCGCCGCAGCGCTGCCGCTGGCTCATTCCCTCCGCCGCATAGTTAGTTAACTCGGTGCCTGGCACCGAGTTAACTAACTAGAGGTTGTTGGCGTCGATAAGCTGCTGCACCGTGACGCCGTAGCGGCGGGCGATGCT
>JAAZHP010000253.1 GCA_012510625.1 Bacillota bacterium | reverse complement strand
GCTGTTGACCGGGCCGCTGCCCGCCGTAGAAAGCCTTCCCCCCGAGGAGGAGAGAAATCGCTTCCTGCTGGCCGTGAGAAATTTTTTGCGCACTTTTACCGCAAAAGAATCTCCCCTGGTTATATTTCTTGATGACCTGCAGTGGGCTGACAACGCTTCGCTGGAGTTAATCCGCTTTCTGGCGCTGAGTCCGAAGGATTGTTTGCTTCTCTTTATTGGAGCTTATCGTGACAGCGAAGTGGGGAGCGGGCATCCCCTGGCGGCGGTTGTGGACATGTTGAGGCCATCGGGAGTTCTGTGGCGCGAGATTCGCCTCCCGGAGCTGGATTGGGAGCAGACTGCAATGCTGGTTAATGATATGCTGCGCGGCGGCATGAGGCGGATTAAACCGCTGGCACAAGCACTGCATCAGAAAACCGGAGGCAATCCCTTCTTTTTGCATCAGCTGCTGCAATCGCTTGGTCATAACCGGGCGCTCTTCTTTAACCTCAATCGCTGGCGCTGGGAATGGGACCTGGAAAGCGTGCACAAGCTGCCCTATCATGAAGAAGTCCTGGATTTCCTGGAAGATAAATTAAAGCGGCTGGATCCGGAAACCCTGGACGTATTAAAAGAGGCGGCATGCTGCGGCCACTCCTTTTCCACGGATTACCTGGCCGCCGTGGGGAAGCGTCCGCTAGAAAGAGTGCAGGAATGTTTGCGGCGGGCGCGAAGTGAAAACCTGGTTCTTCAAGACGAGGAGGGGTGTTGCAGGTTCGCCCATGATCGCATCCGCCAGGCTGTTTACAGGATTATCCCGACTGGAGATAAGAAAATACTGCACCTGAGGCTGGGCCGCATGCTGGTGGAGAGAAGCCCCGGAAGAGGGCTGAAAAATAAGATCATGGAGATAGTTTACCATCTTAACCTGGGGGCGGAGCTGATTGCCTCCAGGAAAGAGCGGCTGCGCCTGGCAGAATATAACCTCCTGGCCGGGCGCGTGGCAAAGTCTTCGGCCGCATACGAATCGGCGCGCCGCTATCTGCTGGCGGGCCTGGCGCTGCTCTCGGAATACTCTCCCGGCGAGCACCGTGCGCTCCGGCAGGTCTTTTTCAAGGAGATTGCTCCCTGCGAGTATATGTGCGGCAATTATACCGGGGCTCAGGAAATCCTGGATACCGCTCTTTTGCGAGCCCGGACCCCCCTGGAAAAAGCGGACCTTTACATGCTAAAAAATATATGCCATACGGGGCTGGGTCAATACGAGGCCGCGGTAAAAGAGGGACTGGCCGGGCTTAGAGAATTGGGCATTAACATACCTTTAAAACCCCATTTTCTCTCTTTTTTAGGTAACTATTTCCGAATCGGCTGCCTGGTTCACAAGAGAGCCTTTAGAAACAGTTTTATCTCTCCCGAACAGGCTGATCCGCGGCCCCTTAAAGAAATGGAACTGCTCATTTCTCTTTTTGCTCCTTCATACCATCTTCCAACGCTGCTTTTTCCCTCTCTGATTCTAAAACTGGTAGAGCTCTCTTTGAAATACCCCAATTTAAAATATGCCCCCATAGCTGTAGGCAGCTATGCCCAGGTAGCCGCCTTCATGTTCGGGACAGGTAATACTGTTTACCGGTGGGGGAAAGATACCCTTGATCTATTGAAAACAAGCAGCTATCCTTCGGTCAGGGGCCGCTATATCTATGCTTTTACCTTTTTTATCAATCACTGGGTGGCCCACAAAAAAACGAGCCTCGGCTTCCTGGAACAGGTTTTTGATGATGCCCTTGCTTCCGGGGATAGTTTTTACGCCGGACATGCTCTCAGCGGATTAGTGGAGTTCAAATATTACTGCGGTTTTCCCCTAAGGGAAATTGTCGAGGATTGCCGCCGCCACCTGGACTGGCTGCGCACTTACAAGATGGCAGAGGCCACTAATTTTCTGTCTGCATTCAAGCACCTGGCGGAAAGCCTGCTGGAAGAGGGTGATGGCCGCGACTTTGGGGCTGCGGTCAGCCGGGAGGCCGGCACCGTTCCCTTCGGCACCAGCCGCAGCTATTATATACTGGCGATCCAGTGGTTCTACCTCATGGGCCGCTACCGGGAAGGGCTGCACCTGGCCGGAGTAATTGCCCGCAATATTGAAAGCATTGCCAGGGAGCCTGCTTACCCTGAATATTGCTTCTATTATGCTCTCTGCATCAGCGCCTCCTGGCCCGGGATGACTGTCCGGGAGCGGCGGTGCTACCGGAAGCTTTTTAAAAAATACCGCTCCTGCTTCCGGAAGTGGGCCCGCCTCGGGCCGGAAAACTTCGAACACAGGCGGCTGCTGCTGGAAGCAGAGGCCGCCCGGCTGCGCGGGCGGACGGTGAGAACAATGCAGTTTTACGAAGAGGCCATCCGCGCCGCCGGGGAAAACGGCTACCCCCAGGAACAGGCCCTGGCCAATCTGCTGGCGGCGGAATACTACCAGGGCCGCAATATGGACGGCATTGCCGCCTTCTTCCTGGAAAAAGCCTGCCGGGGTTTTGCCGGCTGGGGAGCCCGGGCCGTGGTCCGCCGGGTTCAGAAACAGTATACCGGTCACGAAGCGGCTGTTTCCCGGAATAATCTTGAACAGGCGCCTGAATCATGGGCGATAAAGGAAAATGAAGCCGGAAGAAAATCCCCACCGCCGCGCAGTGCGGTTGATTTTACCGCGGCAGAGCGCGATTATGCCGGTTCCTTGGACCTGGCTTCGCTAATTAAAGCGTCCCGCACCCTGGTTGAAGAGGGCGGCTGGCATGAACTGGCCAGGCGGTTAATGCGGATTCTCTGTGAAAACGCCGGGGCGCAGTGCGGCGCGCTGATCAGGCTGCACGGCGGCGAGCCCTACATAGATCTAGCGGTGAAGGCGGCTGCCGGAGAATTTGCCAGTTTGCCCCGGGATTTTCTTGTGCATCAGCGATATATTCCCAGGGCTATAGTGCAGCTTGTGTGGCGTACCGGGGAAACGCTGCTGCTCGAAGACGCCTGCAGCGAAGGCCCCTTTATGCATGATCCCGATGTGGCCGGAAATAAGATACACTCGCTTTGCTGTTTTTCTCTGCCTTCCCGGAACAATAGCCCCGCTATCTTTTACCTGGGGAACAACCTCATTTCCGGAGTTTTTACCGAAGAGCGCTTTAAAATAGCACGCCTGCTTGCCGTTCAGACCGCATTTGTCGCCGGCCTCTCCGAGGCGGCGAATGAACCGGCCGGCCGGCAGGGACTTTTCCACGAAAGCCGGCTGCCGCTGCCTGAATCGCTGACTCCCCGCGAGATGGAGGTGCTCAACCTATTAGCCTCCGGTCTTGCCAACCGGGAAATTGCCGCCCGGCTTGGACTTTCCCTGAGCACGGTTAAAAGCCATGTCCAAAATATTTACGGCAAGCTCGGAGTCAACCGGCGCCTGCGGGCGGTAGCCCGGGC
>JAAZHP010000252.1 GCA_012510625.1 Bacillota bacterium | reverse complement strand
TATTTTATATTGAGTGGATGAAAGGAAGAGTGGGGTTGAAAAGGCTGAAATTGGGTCTCCCCGCAGGGAGCTTGCAGGAATCAACCATGGAGATTTTCAGGAAAGCCGGCTACAATATCAGTATCGGCGAACGTTCATACTATCCGTACATTGATGACGAAGAGATCGAATGCGTCCTTATCAGGGCCCAGGAGATCCCCAAGTATGTCGCCGAGCAGGTGCTTGATGTTGGCCTCACCGGCAAGGACTGGATTGTGGAAACAGGGGTTCAGGTGGAAGAGATAGCCGAGCTTGCTTTCTCGAAACGGGGCCTGCGCCCGGTCCGCCTGGTCCTGGCGGTGCCGCGGGACTCGGATATAAATACAGTTGCCGATCTGGAAGGAAAGAGGATTGCCACCGAGCTGGTTGAGACCACCAGGCGCTACCTGCAGAGTAAAGGGGTTTCCGCCGCGGTTATCTTCTCCTGGGGGGCTACCGAGGTAAAGCCGCCCCTTCTGGCTGACGCCATCGCCGAACTAACCGAAACGGGCCGCTCCTTGAAGGCCAACAACCTCCGCGAGATCGAAACCATACTCGTTTCTACGCCGCGGGTAATTATGAATCCGGCCAGCTCGCGCGACCCCTGGAAGAAGAAGAAAGTGGAGCATATGGTTACCCTGTTGAAAGGAGCGCTGCTGGCGGAGCAGAAGGTGATGCTTAAGATGAACGTTCACCGCGATAACCTCGACCGGATCATCGCTCTCCTGCCGGCTCTGCGCAAGCCCACCATCTCTGCACTCAGCGAGGATCAATGGGTGGCGGTGGAAAGCGTTGTTGATGATAAGAAGGTGCGCCGGCTCATTTGTGAATTAAAAGAAGCCGGGGCCGAGGGCATCGTCGAGTTTCCCTTAAACAAGATTATCCCCTGAAAATCTGCATGTGCCATGGCCCATCTCATTGCCGCAAATTTGTAGCGCGGGATTTTCTTCAAGTTGACGGCTCCCTTGGCAGTGTTATAATTTAATGAGCAGCTTGCTTAAAAAAATTGATGCCAGATTAAGACTAGAAAAGGGGTTTTTAAATGAGCAATAAGGAAGGGCAAAAGGGGTTGCCGGGGCCGCAAAAGGCCATTTTACTGGTTTTGGCCCTGGTGATCGTGGGAGCGGTAGCGCTGATCATTTTCATGCAGCATGACCCGGCCGTGGCCGTGGTGAACGGTGAGAAGATTAAGCGCAGCGAGCTTTACACGATTATGTATATGCAGTACGGGAAAGAGTTCCTGGACGATCTCATTGTTGAACGTTTGATTCTGCAAGAGGGGAAAAAACGCGGCATCTCGGTCAGTAATGAAGAGATCGATGCTGAAATTGACATTATCGTTGGAGAGTACTACATGGGGAACGAAGAAAATTTGAAGCTTGACCTGGAAAGCCGCGGCATCCCCATGGACTTTATCCGCAATAATTTTCGGGTGAATATCATGCTGGAAAAGATCGTTACCGGCGATCTGGAGATAACCGAAACGGAAGCCCGGGAATATTTCGAAGAGAACCGGGAAGATTTTGATATCCCCGAACAGGTCAGGGCACGCCATATCCTTGTTGATACCGAGGAGGAGGCTCTGGAAATAATTTCCCGCCTTGAAAATGGAGAAGATTTTGCCGGGATTGCCAAGGAAAGCTCAAAAGATACCGGCTCAAAAGAGCAGGGCGGCGACCTCGGCTTCTTCCCCCGTGGAGAAATGGTAAAGGAGTTCGAAGAGACGGCTTTTAACCTGGAGGTTGGCGGGAGGAGCGCACCGGTAAAAACCTCTTACGGCTATCATGTCATTGAGAAGCTGGAACACAAGGAAGGCCGGGAGGTTACCTACGAAGAGGTGGCGGATAAAGTTAAGGAAGCGGTCAAGGAGAATAAGCTTCCGGTATTGAAGCAGGAGTTAATCTCCAAGTTGAAAGAAGAAGCGTTAATCGATTACCTTGAGTAGGTGCCCATAGAATCTTGCCCACGCACATCCCCGGGGGGAGGATAGGATAGATGCTTGTGCCTCCCTCCCCGGGGAATTTCAATGCAGAAATCCTCTTATCAGCGGTCAATAGAGTTTGCCATTTTACTCTCTTAACTATGAGAACTGGATGAAGTTGAAGCTGTTCACGTCGAAGAGGCCGCGGTCGGTTATCTTCAGATGCGGGATAACCGGCAGGGCCAGGAAAGAGAGCGTCAAAAAAGGATTAAGAGGCGCCGTTCCAAGAGAGCGCGCGGCGGCGGTAACCTCGGCCATGGCTGCGGCCACCTTTACAGCGGGTTCCGGCGAGATCAGGCCGGCTACCGGCAGTGGCAATAAGGAGCGCACCATGGCGGTCCCGTCAACGGCAACAAAGCCGCCCCCGGCCCGCGCCAGTTCATTAACCGCCGCCGCCATGGCCGCCTCCTCCACTCCGGCCACGATGATATTGTGTGAATCATGAGCCACGCTCGAGGCGATGGCCCCGCTGCGCAGGCCCAGCCCCTTGACCAGGCCCAGGGCTGCCCGCCCGCTGCCCCGGTGCCGTTCGATCACGGCGATCTTGATTATATCGCGCCCGGGGTCGGCCAGCACGGCGCCGCTTTCGTCTCGCCGCGGCTCGAGCGTCAGCTTCTCGGTAATGATCTGCTCCGGGATTATGCCGATCACCGGCAGGGCTCCGGGCCCGGCTTTGAACTTGAAATCATCAGCCTGCAGCGGGCGCCGCAGCTTGATCGTGTGCATGACGCCCTCATCGGCCGGAGGAGAGGTTATTTTCGCAACCGGCTTTCCCTCACGGGCGGCCACCCGCCCATCCTTAATCACCAGCCGCACGTTAAAGCTCTGCAGATCGTCAACTACAGCCAGGTCAGCCCGGTAGCCGGGGGCCACTGCGCCGCGCCGGGCCAGCCCGTAATGCCGCGCCGGGTTCAGGGTGGCCATTTCCACCGCATCCAGCGGGTCGCAGCCCAGCGCTACCGCCCGGCGCAGGATTTCGTCCAAATGGCCCGCCGACAAAAGTTCCGCTGCTTCCTTGTCGTCAGAGCCAAACATGAAATGCCGGCTGCCGGCCGCCTTAACGGCGGGCAGCAGGGCAGCCAGGTTGCGGGCGGCGGAGCCTTCGCGAATGATCACCTTCATCCCGCAGCCAACCTTCTCCAGCGCCTCGGCCGCGCTGACGCATTCGTGATCCGTAGAGATGCCGGCCCCCAGGTAAGCCTGCAGATCGCGGCCGCCTAGGCCCGGTATGTGCCCGTCAACCGGCTTCTTCCGCCGGTGCGCTGCGGCGATCTTCGCCGCCACCGCCGCATCTCCGGCTATTACCCCCGGGTAATTCATCATCTCGGCAAGGCCGAGCATGCGCGGCTGATCCAGCAGCCGCTCCACTTGCTCCGGGGTAATTTCGCCCCCGGCTGTTTCCATCTCTGTCGCCGGGACGCAGGAGGGGGCCATAAAATAAAAATCCAGGGGCAGCTGTTCAGTAGCCCGGAGCATGAAAGTAATGCCCGCTTCTCCGAGGACATTGGCGATCTCGTGGGGATCGGCGATAACTGCGGTAGTCCCATGCGGCAGCGCCACGGCGGCGAAATGCGCCGGCAGAAGCAGGGTGCTCTCAAGATGGATATGCGCATCGATCAGCCCTGGAATTATTAGACCCCCCGCAAGGTCAATTACCTCGCGGCCTTTGGAATACCCGGCTTCCACTCCGGCAATCGTAGAGCCTTCTACAGCCACGGCTGCATCTCTTACTTCCCGGGTAAAGAGGTTGACCACCCGGCCTCCCTTGAGCAGGAGCGAGGCCGGCCTGGCGCCCCGGGCAACTTCGCTTATCGCTTTCAGCTTTTCAGCAAACAGGATCAACACCCGCCTTCTAAAATGTATTCAACATGGACCGGTTCTTTTCTCCGGCAGGAAACCCTTCCCTATTTAGCGAATAGAGCCTTCGAGTTTTTTTAACACAACTGAGGAGGAGAATCATCTTGACAAAAACCGCCAGGGACGTCATGACCACCAAGGTGATCAGCATCACCGGGGATGAAACCCTTCAAGAGGCGATCGACTTGATGGACAGGCACAATATCAGCGGCCTGCCTGTCACCGATGCTCAAAACATGCTCATCGGTATTATCTCAAATACGGATATCATTCACTATTCGCAAAAGGTGAATGTTGTTCCGCTGTTTGATCCCTCCGGCTGGATCTCGCCCCATACCGATATCAACGACCTGGCTTCTATCCGCCGGGGCATAGACCTGCTGGCCAGGACAAAGGTCAGCAAATTGATGAAGAAAAAGGTCTATACTGCAAGCGAAGAAACCCCTCTCATAGAAATAGCCAGGTTAATGAGCCGGCGTCAAATCAACCGCGTGCCCATAGTGAACCGCGAGGGCAAGCTTACCGGCATTATCACCCGCGCTGATATGGTCAGAAGCATCGCCGATCGGGACGATCCCATTTAATCATAAATTATGCTGCATTGAAAGAGCCCCGGTTCTCTGCGGCGCGCAGACCGGGGCTCTTTTCTCCTGCCGGTGCCCCGTTTCCCCGTTGCCTTTTGCCCCTTCCAGGCATAGGATAATCACAACAGAAATGGCCATAATTCTCTATGATTGGCAATCGCAGCAGGATTGGATCTCACCATGTCGAAGTGTTAAACAGTTGTTTAAGTTAAGGGAAGGAGTTTCGTGAATTTGGCAGCTAGAAAGCGCTCCGGCTCAGGCGGCGCTCCCCGGGCAGGCTTGCGGGACTATGGCGCCCTCTTTTTGGGTAAAATGCTCATCGTTGGCACCAGGCTGCTTAAACATGGCGGCACGACCCTGCCCGGGCGGGTTGCCCTGAAAGTATCACCGCAGCTGCTCTCCTTTATGGCCGGGCAGCTGCCAATGGGAACGATCGCCGTTACCGGAACCAACGGCAAAACCACCACCGCCTCGCTGCTGGCGGCAATTTTCCGGCAGGGCGGTCTGCGCTGTGTCCACAACAAGGCTGGCTCCAATCTGGCCTGGGGCGTAGCTACAACCCTGATCGAAACCGGCGCCTGGAAAGAAGGGCTGCCCGGCGATATCGCTGTTATGGAGATGGACGAAGGGGCCTTTCCGGCAATTTCCAAGGACATGCAGCCGCGCGGCGCCGTGGTAACCAATATTTTTCGGGATCAGCTGGACCGCTTTGGAGGGGTGCAGCAGGTGCAGGATGCGATAAGCAGGGGTGTGCAGGCTATGTCTCCCGGGGCCGCTGTTTTTTTAAATGCCGACGACCCCCTGCTAGCCGGCATCGACAGCGGCGGCAGGAAGACAATTTACTACGGGTTCGATCTGCCCCGCGGTTCCATCACCCGGGTCTTTCCGGAGAGAGGATTTCCCTGCCCCCGCTGCCACCGCGATCTCATCTACACCGATCTTTACTATGCTCACCTGGGCCGCTACCGCTGTGCCAACTGCGGTTTTATGCGGCCTGAACCGGAATTCAAGTTGCGCCGTTTCGAAACCGCGCCGGAAGGAGGCGCCCTGGCAACGCTGAGCCTGCGCGGGAAACTGCTGCAAGCGGCGCTGCCTCTGCCCGGAATCTACAACCTCTACAATGCCCTTGCCGCCGCAGCAGCAGCCACTGCCCTGGACATGCCGGAGGCCGCCATCAGAGATGCCTTTGCCGCCGCCGCCCCGCCCTCCGGCAGGATGGAGCGGCGCCGCCTGGGCAACAAGGACCTGCTCATTGCTTTGATCAAAAACCCGGCCGGCGCCGGAGAGGTGTTTCGCACCCTGCTCCAGGGAAGAGGCGATTCCCGGATACATTTTCTCATCGCTATCAACGACCGTCCCGCCGACGGCAGGGATATATCCTGGCTTTGGGAAACAGATTTCGAGCAGCTGGCCGGGCTCCGCTTTCGCACGGGCAGTATGGTTCTTTCCGGAACGCGGGCCGTTGACGTGGCCCGGCGGCTGAAAAAAGCGGGATTCGATGGGGCAAAGATGATCGTGGAGCCGGTTCTGCGAAGGGCGCTGCAAAAGGCGCTCGCCGCGACGGCGCCCGGCGAGAAGTTGATCATACTGCCCAACTATACGGCCATGATGCAGCTGCGCCGCCTGCTTAAATAGAGGCCGGAGGCCGGAAGTCGGAGGTCGGAGGGAATAAGGTGAATTTAAAGGATAGAGATACTCAGGTTCATCCTGGTTTTTTTCAATCTTTACCTCAATTTCCTACATCCGCATGCGTGGCAGGAATTATGTTGCAATTCACGAATATGATATTTAAAGGTAT
>JAAZHP010000251.1 GCA_012510625.1 Bacillota bacterium | reverse complement strand
GAGCTGGAAACGCCGATTATCCTGACCAATACTTTGAGCGTGGGTCTCGCCCTGGACGCCCTGGTGGAGTATAAATTGAAGCGCAACCCCGAAATCGGCCTGACCGGGCCGGCTGTTAACGGGGTGGTTGCCGAATGCAATGACGGCTATTTGAATGATATCCGGGGCAGGCATGTTCAAAAAGAACATGTCTGGGAAGCGATCGCTTCAGCCAGCTGTGAACCGCCGGCCGAAGGGAGCGTCGGCGCCGGCACCGGCATGAAAAGCTTTGGCTGTAAAAGCGGCATCGGGACGAGCTCACGCCATGTGGAGGGGTACCTCCTGGGTGTCCTGGTCCTAAGCAACTTCGGCAAGTGGGAACAGCTTAAAATTGCCGGCGTCCCGGTGGGCCGGCTCTTGGAGAAACCGGGAGTGGCGGGTGAGTCAAATGAAAAGGGCTCCATCATCATCGTGCTGGCCACCGATGCCCCCCTGGACTCCCGCCGGCTTAAGCGTGTTGCCCGCCGGGCCGGATTTGGCCTGGCCCGCACCGGCTCCGTTGGCGGGCATTACAGCGGTGATTTTGTCATCGCTTTTTCCACCGGCGTCAAATACAGCCAGGCCGGCGGCGGCCGGCGCGGCGTCTCTTTCCTGCGCGACGATAAACTTGACCCGCTGTTCGAAGCAGCCGCCGAAGCCACCGAGGAAGCGATCATCAACGCACTGCTTGCCGCCGGCCCAATGACCGGGCGTGACGGCCACAGCGTCCCTGCCCTGCCGGTGAAAGAAATTGTTGACCTTTTAAGCAGGAGGCGGTTGTAGGAGAGAAGGTTCGCCCGGGTAGAAGGACAATTTTAGTGAACGGGCGAATGACATTGCAACAGCCGCAGGCGGGGGCTGGATTAGAAAGGAAGTGATGATCCATGAAATTTATCCGGTGCGGCGAGCTGGAGGCCCTGGAGCGGCTGCACGAGCTGGCAGCGGAGCACAATACCAGCGTAGCCTCGCTGGCCCTTGCCTGGAGTTTGAATGAAGAAAAAAACAAATTGGCCAGCATCCACTTTTACCATATCCGCCTGGCGGTGAAAGCCTCGGCAAAGGCCTTTGCTTTAAGCAATTTCGCCGTGTCACGGTCGGCGGCCACGGCGTCCATGTTCGCTGGATCAGCACGGCCGCTTTTGCATTTTTGCTTAAAACCGGTCCACGCCAGGGCGCCGCTTAAAACGAGCAAAACAACGGGCCAGTAAGTTTTCCCCAAAAACAGCAGCCCCGCAGCCTGCAATAATTCCAACCCGCAAACCGAAAGAGCGATACTTCCATTAGGTCTGATCATAACCGTTTACCTCTGTTCTTCGACTCGCAGCCTCAGTAATTCCCACTTTGCCGCTGTAGTTTCAGCATACTGTAAACAGCCGCATTAATATAGGGCCACGGGATGGATTTTCCCATCGCCCCCAGGTATGATTTTTTTAATACCCCCGCAGCAGCCCCGGCTGCCCCAGGGAATGCATTCCAGCCGGCCGGGAGCTCCATCGACCGGGACCAGTGAACGTTTGCCGGGGTCCTCTACGTCACCGTCTCTCTGACTCGTTTATTATGACGCCGTCTTCAAGGGTAATGACCCGGCGGCAAATATGGGTCACTTCTTTTTCATGAGTAACAATTACAAGTGTAATACCCTTTTCATTCAAGGATTTTAAAACACCTAAAATTTCTTTTGCTGTTTGCGTATCCAGGGCACCAGTAGGTTCATCAGCCAGGATATAGGAAGGGTCATTTACCATGGCACGTGCAATCGCCACTCGCTGCTTCTGGCCACCAGAAAGGTCTTTTACTTCTTTATCAGCCAAATCAGCCATACCCATTTGCTCAAGGGCAAGTAAAGCTTTTTCCCTGCGGTGTCTTGCCGAATGTTTGCTAAAATAAAGGGGCACCATTACATTTTCCATTGCCGAGTAATCGGGAATCAGGGCAAAATCCTGCAAGACAATACCGATTTTTTCGTTGCGCAAGGCGGCAAGAGCGTGATCTTTTAGCTCTGACAGGTTGTAACCGTCTATTTCAACAACACCCTCGTCAAAACCGTCAATACCACCCATAACATGTAGCAATGTGGACTTTCCGGAGCCGGATCTGCCGGTGACAGCTACGGACTCGCCTTTGGCGATACGGAAGCTCACCCCTTTTAAGGCATGTACCTGGTTTGGTTTACCCCTGTTATAAAATTTGTGCAAAGACTGGATGTTAATCATGGCCCTTCTCCTTTTTTGTAATAGAGATCGGTTTGACCGGAAAAATGCTCGCGATTATTAAGAATAAAGCCAGCAAGAGCAAAGGTATTAAGAGCGCTTTCTTGTTAAAAAACATATCTTCAGAAATAATCCCCCAGGTAGGTACAGGGCCTGGGGATGTCTGCAGTTGAAAATAGCCCGCCAGCCTGTTAAGTGCTACGTCTATTGGATTGTCCAAATGAAAAAATCGTCTAAAGTCCAAATACCTTGCCATTAAAAAACACAGAGGGGGAAATATTGCCGAAGCGATGATTCTGTAAAAGGGCTTATCCAGATATTTGCGCAATAGTTTATTAACCAGTAATGTTGTTAAAACCACGAGCAAGAGACCCATAATCAAGGTGGCTAGAAAAACAGCCAGATAATCCCTGTCTTTTAAACGTTCGTAAAATAAAGGCAAGGCATAGTAGTGGCCATCGTTGTCCGGGCTTGTCCTCCCATATGCCTCCAGAATCTCCGCCGCCCCCTTAATGGCAATCCCCGTGTCATCGTAGGCGGAGGTGTTGAATATAATTTTCAATCTTGAGGGAAGAGATTCCACATAACCGGTCCCGTCCTCGTTGACAACCGGAGGCATAATGGCGATATCATTAGTTGCATTGACCATTTCCGCAACGGCAATGGGCAAATCCACAATCCCGGCAATCCTCACATTGACGATATCTTCCGGCGCCACGGGTTCTTCGGCGGCGCTTTTCAGGAGGCGGCTGCAGAGCACCGCTTGATACAACGCGCCTACTCTGGCGCTTTGGGCGTTTTTGCCGCCCACCAGTACCGGTATTTCTTCAGTTAGTTTGTATGCCCTTCCGAAAATTTCCCCATCCAGCCCGGGTATCACACCCAGTTTTATCAAAGTTTTATCTACCGTAACTATCCCGGCCGCTATGTCATGGTCGCCCCACTGGACCGGCACGAGAGAGTATTGCCCCCCGAACAATCTCCGCTCAAATTCTACAACACCGTTTTCTTTATAGTACATCCGAATGCCCGCAGGAGCCTTATAAATGCCTGAAATCCCAACAAATTCTTCCAGTAAGCCCAAGTCTTCTTCCAGGCGTCGCAGATACTCGGCAAAGGAAGCCTCATCATAATACATGTTTTCGTAAGGCTCTAGGACAATGGTCTTTCCGGAAATCTCCCAGATGGATTGCACGGGTTCGTAACTTCGCGACAAGTAGAGCAACCTGTCCAGCGATGTAATAAAAACTTCGTTCCACAGGTTGAAGAGTATCGATGCCCCAAAAGAGATAACCATCAACAGGATGGCCACCTTAATCACGGTCTTTATAACCGTCCTTAAGCCTGCCATAAACCTCCACCTCCTCATCGAAGCGTCATCTGACTTTCTAGCCTTCATGGCGGAAAAATGCAAATCCGGGACTGCATCCACCGGCAGGATCGCTTTAGTTCTCCCTAAGAATCTCGGCAGGGTACGTATTTTTCAAAATTAAATAGGGAATTACCAACGATAAAATTATTACAACCAGGCAAAGGCCCAAGGTGGCCAGCAGATTGTTAAAAGATATGTAAATAAAGAGCCCCCTTCTGTAAAAGTTACCGGCTAGGAGCGCCATGCCGTAAACAAAAGCCAGCAGAGACAGTGACAATATTATCACCGTCAGTAAGTAGCCCGCCAAAATTTTAAAGCAGTCCTTCCACTTGCTGCCGCATAGATAATAAATGGCAAATATTTTTCGCTGCCTGATGGCGTTTAATATGGTCAGGCTGGCTAAACCGACGGCGGCAATAGAAAAGGTGCAGATAATAAAGGGGAGCATACTCTTTATGTTGTCGCCAATTTCTTTGCGGCCCAGAGCGTACATCTCATCTATCGTCTGCACAAATCCCCGGGTGGACATCAACTCCAGATTCCGCCGGTATTCTTCTGAGCCGATATTTTCGTCGAAAAAGACCAACCTGTTGACATGCTTTGAGAAATAACAATCCCTGTATTCAGCCAGCGCCTCCCTGGAAAAGATGATCAAAGGCCCTCCCCTGTAATTTTCATCATATCTTTCAAAAATATCGTTGCCCGTTATCGTCGTGCCGCCGCGGGAATACCCCAATGCATATAGGGGCTGTCGTAAAACACCAACTACTTTTAAATTAAGGGCGGCCTGCGTATCCGCATCACGTATATTTACCGGAATTGTCTGTCCGTATATAAATCCGTGATCCTCACTGCCAACCACGACGGGTACGACGCCCTCTTCAGCCGGAAATTCCGTAAACCATACTCCTTTAAGCAGAGGCAACCTGATTTTTTCTGACATGTAACTGTCGTAAGCAAAAGCTTCAAAAATTTCCCCCTCCCGGTAAAAAGTAAACTGGTAGCAGGCGGATACCGCTTTTACACCGCTCAGCTCTTCCAGAATCGAGTATCTTTCGGGAGTGTCAAGGGCGTCAACCTGTAAAGACAGATAATCCTCTATGGAAGGCATGAAGTAAGCCCCTTTTTCACCGGCAATAGATTCAAAAAAGGTCAGAGTAAGGCGCTGTCCGTTTAGCTGGCCCAGGGTTATGTTAACCAAAACCAGCGAAGCGGCCAGCTGGCATACAAGAATCAGGTTTAAGACGGTATTCCGGCAAAATATCCTGAAGCCAAGGTCAAGGAATTTCATGTAAAATCCTCTCTCCACAGTTCCACCGGTTTACGCCGGCTAAAACCGTAAATTACCGGCATAAATATCAGCAAGACAGTAGTAAGATAAAGGGCAAACAGCAGCAGGTAGTCGTCCCATACCAATAAATATTTAAGATGCTCAAGGATCTTGGGAAACACCGCAGAGATAATTTTATGGAAGACAATACTGCTCAGGGCAAACTGGCTGATGGACAGCAGCAGCACTTCCGAAAGGTAAATCACGGCGCCTTGGAAAATGCTGCAGCCGCACATCCGCAGGGCTGCGTATTGCCCCCGGCGCTTGAACAAAATATAACTGTAAAGATAGGAGTAATTTAAAACGGCCAGCAGGCCGACTATAATTGAAGAAACAATACGATAAAAGTTCTGTGCGGTGTACCGAAGGTCGGGGATTTCCGGCGCAGTGACGGCCGCCCCGGAAAATTTTTCGCAAAGATAGGCCAGCCATTGCTCAACTGCTCTTCTGTTGGGGGCTTCTTCAAGCGTCACCGTTATAGTAGAAATGCGGTCATGGTCCCCGATAGATCTGTAGGGTATTTCGTGGTAACCGCTGTTCAGAAAGAGGCCGATGATTTCATACTCCCGGTTGTTTAAATTAAATATCTCCCCGACTTTTTTTTGACCTTGGGTAAGCCTCTCACAGAGAACAATCTGCCTCGCGCCCCGCAAAAAATCTTCCTCGGAAAAATATCTGCCGTAATAGACGGGCAAAAAACTTTTTTCCGGATAAATTAAATGGGCCCGCACAATCTCATCATTTTCCCATTGAATATGCACGGTTATGCTGCGAATTAAACCCTTTTTCTCTTCCAAAACTTCCATCAGCCGTTGCTCCTGAGAGCGATCAAACCCGAACAACGGCTCAACGGTAAATGTGCGAATACGCTCGTTATAGAAAATCTCATCTTTCTGCTGGGAAACTACTATGCCGTATATAAAGATGATGGAGAGGGTCGAAACCAGCTGGCTTACCATGAACAGCACAAAGATAAGGCGTTGTTGGACAATGAATTGCTTAACATTGTTGATGACTAGATATATCATGGTTTAAGTGTCCTATCTTTGAAAGTATGGAGCAGATGCCCATATTATTTGGGCATCTGATCCAAGCAGAGCATCATCTGAACTCACTGTACCCCAAACCATCTTTGCTGCCTGATTTCACCGCTTTTTGCTCTAGCTGTGCCGTAATGGGCTGTACTTACAGTTGAGAAACCTGAATACCCATAAACTACAGCCTCTGCCTGAGATGCACTCTCACGAAAATCAATTTTATATTTGCCGCTAGTGCCATACCATTGAACACAAGCTTCAACTTTGCTTAAGTTCGTGCCTCCACCTATAGTGCAAACCCATACAAATTTGGAGGCCCTTTCGTACGACGGTCTTGCTAAAGCTGATGTATTTGGCGCTGGTGCAATGTTCACCCAGTTATCCGAGTACCATTCAAGATTAACATTGTAGTATTTGTTGGGATTCGATTGTGCCGAAGCAAAAGGGATGGAAATGGTAAACAACAGCAGCCCTATTGCTGTAATTAGAAAAAGTTTCTTTCTTCTAAACATCACGCTCGCATCCTATACATAATTCTGCTTAAAAATTACCAGTTATCTTCCATATTTGTCAAATTTAAATATTTAAGAATAACTGGTTTTTCTGGATTATTAATGACTATATAATTTATTATTTTTATTTTTTCGCTATTTTTTGTTTATTTCCTGCTGTTTTCGCTTTGGCGCTCAGCCATGTTTCTAATAAGTCAAAGTCACCTTCCCCCTGGCTTGCCCGGAAATAGGCTGCCGTGCCCCAATTTCCCGGTAAGATACCCCAGGGTTGCGCCAAAAATAAGATGGTCCAGCAGTGAAAGCAACGGCGTCAGCGGCTTCTTTTGGGAAAGCCCAAAGCCAAGCTTTAACGGCAATCCTTTAAGCGCCATCCAGTAAAAGGTGCCTATTCCCGTCCCATTTGCAGCCTTTTATTCGCACTTCGCCGCTGTGATTTCAACATAGCGCAAGCAGCCGTAGTAAGAAAGGGCCACAGGGTGGATTTTTTAATCGTCCGCAGGTATGATTTTTTTTAATACCCCCGTAACAGATCCGGCTGCCCGGAGACTATTTCCAGACTGCCAGGAGCCTGATTCACGGGACTAAAGGATGTTTTCACGGAAATACGGCAGGTTATGGGCCCGTTTTTGCCGAATGATCCCGCGAGGGGAAACCGGCGTCCCAATTTTGACCATGAGCGGAAATGAGGCGATAAATAATGGAAGATCTTACACCGGTGTGGGAGCTCGACTCGATTTTTCCCGGCGGGAGCGCCTCCGCGGAGTTGGAGGCATGGCTGAACCGGTTGGCCAAAGACACCGGCGATTTGCAAAAGATTGCCACTGGCCCGGGGAACACGGAGCAATGGCGGCAGCTGATTGATGCCGTCCAGGATATTGCCGCCCGGCTACGCCAGGCCGCCGCTTTTGTCTTTTGCCTCAATGCCCAGGATGTCAATGACGACCGGGCCAGGTTGTTAAACGGGCGCCTGCAGCAGCTGGAGGCCTCGCTCAACTCGATGATGGCCGTCCTGGATGAGAAGATGCTGGAGGTAAACGATGCCGATTGGCGGCGGTTGCTGGAGACGCCGGAGCTTGCGCCGGTGGCCTTCTCTCTCGATGAGCGCCGGACTAATGCCTGCGAAAAGATGGCGGCAGAGCAGGAAACACTGGCCAACGACCTGGCCGTGGACGGCTACCACGGCTGGTCCAATCAGTATAACCTGATCGCCGGCCGGATCACCATTCCCTGGATGCGGGAGGGCAGAAAGCTGGCTCTCTCCGTCGGCCAGGCGTTCAACATTTTTGCCGATCCCGATCCGGCTGCCAGGGTGGCCATGGCTGAAAAGTGGGAGCAGGCCTGGAGCCGGGAGGCCGAACTAT
The DNA here is from genome assembly GCA_012510625.1 of Bacillota bacterium. Taxonomy (GTDB): domain Bacteria; phylum Bacillota; class Dethiobacteria; order DTU022; family DTU022; genus JAAZIN01. The sequence continues at coordinate 1,269 of JAAZHP010000251.1, read as the reverse complement.
GCGCGAGTGTCCTCAATCATCTCAGCGGTTTCAGGCTAAACCTTTACCGGCACCGGGGCTGGGACGATATTCTTAAGGAGCCCCTGGCCAATAACCGCATGTCTGCAGAAACGCTCCAGGTAATGTGGGACGCCGTGGAGAAGAACAAGGATATTTTTGTCAACTACCTGGAGCGCAAAAAGAAGCTGCTGGGCCTGGAAAAGCTGTCCTGGTTCGACCTGGACGCTCCCCTGGGCGAGCTGAACCAGAAGTATACCTATGCCCAGGCCTGCCGTTTTGTGGTGGAGAACCTGGCCACAGTCATCCCCAAAATGGCCGATTTTTGCGACGGCGCCTTTCAGAAGCGCTGGGTTGAAGCGGAAGATCGCCCCGGCAAGCGCGCCGGCGCTTTTTGCAGCGGCTTTCCCGTGAGCCGTGAATCCCGGGTGTTTATGACCTTTGCCGGCAGCCCCCGCAACATCCTCACCCTGGCCCATGAAATGGGCCACGCCTATCACCATCATGTTCTATTCGACCTGCCCTTTCTGGCCCAGCGCTATCCCATGAACGTGGCCGAAACCGCCTCCACCTTTGCCGAGATGGCGGTGGCCGATGCGGCCGTTGAAAAGGCTGCGACACGGGAGGAAAAAATCGCCCTGCTGGACGGCAAGGTTAGAAGCAGTGTCAGCTTTTTTATGGATATCCATGCCCGCTTCCTGTTCGAAACCGCTTTCTACGAACGGCGCCGCCGGGGCCCCGTCGGGGTTGACGAGTTGAACCGGCTCATGATCGAGGCGCAGCAGAAGGCTTACCGGAATAGCCTGGACAATTACCATGCTCATTTATGGTGCTCTAAACTTCACTTTTATCTTACCCGGGTTCCTTTTTACAACTTTCCCTATACTTTTGGTTACCTGTTCAGCACCGGGATTTACGCCCTGGCCAGGGAAACCGGAACCGGTTTTGAAGAGCGCTACATCAACCTGTTACGGGATACGGGGCGCATGCGCGTCGAAGATCTGGCCGCCAGGCACCTGGGCGTTGACCTGACCGGGCCTGCATTCTGGCAGCAGGCCGTGGACATGGCGGCAGCCGATGCCCGGGAATATCTCCGGCTTACGGAGTAAAACCACCCGGGGTGATACAAAATTTAATGATATCCTGCCCGATTCCACATTGAATTGGCGTTTATGACGGAAAATTGCTATAATTGCTCCAGGCAAAAGCAAATTTCTGACTTATGTTTCGGCCTATCTGACTGCCGGAGTAAACCGGGACCGGTTTTCTCTT
>JAAZHP010000250.1 GCA_012510625.1 Bacillota bacterium | reverse complement strand
CCCCCTAGGGAAATTGCTGAGCTAGTAATGCCCCAGGGGGTATTTTGTCAGCATTCCGTCAAACCAAGGACATTTAACACCGTCTATCTCTGGACATTATGCATTAGCAGCTACACTACATTTTGAGATTCTTTCCGCTTCATTTTCTGAGATAAATTTCATCTCTGTATCAATAATTCGACCAGACTTGATGTTTGTTGCTCTAACGAAACAATATCCACTATCTGAAAATCTAGGTGGCGTACTTGTTCCGTATCTTATATCTTCCAATAAATGACCTAATGATTTTATCTCCCACCCTTTATCATTTACAACAGGATCACCGAACATATCGTAAAAGGTGGATTTGATAAGGTTGCCCAGCTCTGCAAGCTGCTGTTTGCGCAGGGCAAGGAGTTCTAATACAGAATCCAAAGTCTTCACGATCATATTTTGTGATAAAATCGAAGGAAGTCTAATATCCAATTCTCTTACATATTTGTCAAGTTTAAGGTTTGATATACCTGTAGTCTTATTCTGGTACGAATTTGTTTTACCCGTTTTGTGGTACCACCATAACTGATAAAAAAGATACTTAGCATTGCAAGTTGCTTTATCAGTTATACGTAATATAGACGTAAAATTCCAATAATTTCAAAAAGTTTAACCATCGATAAGCCCCCTTAACTCTTCCATTTTGGAGGCTATCTCCAGGTTCAGCTTATCAAGCCGATCCAAAATCACCTGAGGAGGATCATACTCCACCTTTTCATAGACAATCTCTTTATAGCGGTTGATGGAAAGGTCATAGTCGTTGGCTACAATGGCTGCCTTATCCACAAAAAAGCTCTGATCCGTAGGCTTGCGATCCACTTCGCCTTCAAGGTCGTGAAAGCGGGCCAGGATATCAGGTATATCATTGGCCTCGATGGGTGAGCGCTTATCATCCAGGGAATAACCGTCAGCCTTCATATCATAGTACCATACTTTGTCCGTGCCTCCGGCTCCGGTTTTAGTAAACACCAGGACCGCTGTACTAACACCGGCATAGGGCTTAAAAACACCGCCGGGCATGGAGATGACCGCCTGGAGTTTATGGTTCTCCACCAGCTCTTTACGCAAAGCTTTGTGCGCCTTAGTGGCGCCAAACAATACTCCGTCCGGCACAATGCAGGCGCAGCGGCCGCCTTTGCGCAGCATGCGCAGGAAAAGGGCGACAAAGAGCAGCTCGGTTTTTTTGGTATTGGTTACAGTTTTGAGATTGTCATGAATGCTCTCGGCATCTATAGTGCCGGTAAAGGGCGGATTGGCCAGGATTATCTCAAAGGCTGAAGAAATATTATTTTGCTTGGAGACGCTGTCTACATATTCAATTTTGGGATGGGTAATGGAGTGAAGCATCAAGTTCATGGCCGATAAGCGCAGCATGGTCCTGTCGGTGTCAAAGCCGGTAAACATCTCACCGGCAAAATGCTCCCACTGCTCGCCGGTCATTTCCGACTCGTACTCCTCACGGATATATTCAGCAGAAGAAACCAGGAAACCCGCTGTGCCGCAGGCCGGGTCACATATCCTGTCGGTTGGTGTGGGTGCAAGCAGACGCACCATCATCTCGCGAATATGCCGGGGGGTGCGAAACTGACCGTTCTGCCCTGCAGTGGACAGTTTGCTCAGCATGTATTCATAAAGGTCACCCTGCATGTCCAGGTTTTTGATATCATGCTCATAGAGTTCGTCCAAGCCAGTGATGACCTTCTGCAGAATCTGGGGGGTGGGGATCAAAAACAGAGCATCCTGCATGTAACGGGAGAAGGCCGATGCATTTTCCCCATTCATGGATTTTATAAACGGGAAAACCTTCGTGCCGACAATATCGTAAATCTCGCGCGGATCCTTGGTTTTAAATTTGCTCCAGCGCATGGACTGCCCTTCTTCATCCTGGGGAAATATATTGGGTAGAGTTTCACCGCTAAGGGCTTCCATCGTTTCTATTTCCAGCTCTTTTTCGTCCAGGGAACGGATAAACATCAGGTAGGTTAGCTGCTCTATTACCGTAAGCGGGTTTGTAATCCCACCGGCCCACATATCGGTCCAGATTTTGTCGACTTTGTTTCTGATTTCTCCTGTTAGCATGCACATGCTCCTTTTGTTCTCTATGTTATTGAGACGAATCCGATCTTATCAAATCATTAAACCAGAGAGATAACACTACGTCCATCTGCGAATTATGCGCTTTAGCCCCGGCTACTTTTTTCCAGAGAGCTTTCTTATTAGAAGCTAATTCCGGATCCTGCCATAGAAGTTCTACTGCTTCAATCGCATACTTTTTATTCTTGCTATATTTCAGTCTCTGACTCGAGTTTACCCCTTTTATCAAGCCGGCCTCACAGAGACCAAGGAAAGCTAGCCTGGGGCAACCTTTGCTTTGACTGAAAGTGCCTTTCCCAAAGAGTT
>JAAZHP010000249.1 GCA_012510625.1 Bacillota bacterium | reverse complement strand
CGGCGTTGCGCAGCGCATTGCGGCTCATTTCTTCATAAAGTGACCGGTCTTTCAGCAGCCGGATGATATTCCCGGTAAACTGCTCCTGCGAGTGTTCAGAGAGCAGCCCGTCTTCGCCGTCACGGACCATCTCGGCCGCGCCGAAAGCGCGGATCGCCACCACCGGCAGGCCGGCGGCCTTCGCCTCTCCGATGACCAGGCCCTGCGTCTCCGTTACCGACGGAAAAACAAATAGATCTGCGCCGGCATAGCAATGCACAATCTGGTCGCGCGGAAGTACACCTGTAAAGATAACCTTGCCGGCAATACCCAGCCTGAAGCAAAACCTTCGCAGCTCCTCTTTATGCGGACCTTCACCCACGATGACAAGGCGCAAGTCAGGAATCAGTCGCTGCACCCGGTAAAATGATTTTAGTAAAAACATGATATTTTTCTCTTTACCCAGCCGGCCGACGAAAAGGAGAACCTTCTCCGCCGGGGATACCTGGTAATTTTGCTGCAGCCAGCGGGGATCGGTATCTGCAAACTCTTTCAGATCAATACCGGTGGGAATTACCACCACTTCTGTTTTTACGCCTATTCCTCTCAGGTACTGTTCAATAACGCTGGAGGGGGCAATAACCAGATCACACCGGTTGCAAAAATCTCTGGCCATAGTCAGGACCAGGGATTTTGTGGTCTGCTGCGCCAACGGCAGGTAGTGGACATATTGATCGTAGAGAGTATGGAAAGTGAAAATCAGCGGCAGGCCGGACTGGCGGGCCGCACGCGCGCCCAATCTTCCCAGGAGAAAGGGAGAGTGGACATGGATGATTTGCAAATTGAGCCGGCGGATAGTCGTTCCGAGCTGGACAGAAAAGGGGATGGGAATGGAAAATTCGGGCATGGTCGGAGCCGGAATGGAGGCGAAGCGAAACACTTTTTCTTCACGGGGGTAGTGAATCAACGGATAATCGGGCCCAAAAATATAAACCTCGTGCCCGCGGGCGTTGAATTCGCGGGTAAACAGGTCGATGGAGCGGACTACTCCGCTGGTATAGGGTCGATAGCTGTCCGAAAAAAAGCCTATATTCACTGGTTGTTCACCGGCCCGGCTTATACAGGTTTTTCGCTCACCAGCCATTGCAGGGCGGCATAGAGCCAGGTCCAAAGCGCGCCGCCGCTGCCATCTGTTTGCACCTGTTCCTTTGAGGGGATATATCCAAGCTCGGGATGGGGTCCCAATAGCAGCACCCGCCCCCGGCCGTAATTGAAAGCAATCACCGCCGCTTCATCGTTTGCATTGTAGCGGGCCAGTATATCCACATTTGATTTATCGTAGCCGGTAAAGCAGGGCCCGCCAAAGTACCACATTTCCACGGCGTCTGGAAAATCGCTGTGGAAGGAGATCTCCGGATTTAAGTTAATCGCAGCCAGGGAGCCCCATTTCAGGTGAGGGCCTGCCCCTTCGCCGGTAAAGAGCTCCAGCGGGTAATCGTAGGCATTGCCTTCCCAGCGCATTGTAGAACAGGCATAATAAGCCCCGGCGCAGAAGCCGACGAAGCAGCCGCCGCTCTCGACAAAGGTGCGGATATTGGCATGGTTTTCGATGTGGTTAAGATATTCAGCGCTAAATCCGCCAACCAAAATAAGGATATCGCACAGCTGATTCAAATCACCGCTGCTGATTGTCTCCTGGTCAATTTCAACATATTCAATATCATGGTCTGCGAGGAAATTACGCAGTGCAACCAGGTCTACATCCCAGCTGCCCCGGCCGGTATATAGGCCGACAGTATGGTCCAGAATTTCCGGTTTTTCCGGTTTGACTATGACGGGCTCTTCCGTCGGATCATCTTTATTCTGTTCAGAAGGATCGGCGGGCTTGCCGTTGGCCGCTTCGCTGTTCAGCACATCAAGAACGACAAAGGTCCCCGCAGCGATAATAGCAAGCACGAGAATTATTCCTAAAATGCGGCGCAACCTGAACATAGCTAGATCTCCTGTATCATCTTT